>SXXZ01000196.1 GCA_005789375.1 Verrucomicrobiales bacterium
ATCGTCGAGCATTTGCACCATCAAGTCGGAGCCAAGTCCCTCTTTGCGACCCATTATCACGAATTGACCGAGCTCGCCTCGCCTCACGTCAGCGGATCACCGAACTCACAGGACTCGGCTTCCGAAAGAGCCTCAGGCCGACTGCAACGAGTGCGGAACTACAACGTCGCCGTGCGGGAGTGGAACGATCAAATCATCTTCCTGCGCAAGATTCAGCCCGGACCCGCCGACAAGAGCTACGGCATCCAAGTGGCGCGACTGGCCGGGGTGCCTCGGTCGGTCATCGATCGCGCCAAAACCATCCTGAGAGTTCTCGAAGAGGCCGAACTCAACTTGCAACACGTGGCCGTGCCCGACGGTGGAACTCTGAGCGAAACCAATGCAGGCAGTAGCCGATCGCGAAGGGTTCGTCGTCTGGAGCGCGATGCGCTGCAAGAGCTAACACCGCCACCCCAGCTGGACCTCTTTTCCTAACGGCCTCGCCTGGAGGCAAAAAACGATAGGCGGCCAAGAATTTAAGATCGGGACCCGAGGAATCGGCACCCGGACTGGTCAAGGCATCGACAGAGCTTCCACGGGGGGCTCCACGCTGGGGGCTTCAGTCCTAAGTCACCGAGGAGCTAACAACGCTCCTCGAGCCCTCCGAACCCGACAGGCTTTCAGCCCCGCCCCGTTCAGAACTTAAACTGAACGCCCGCTATTGCCCCGAACACCGAGCCCAGTTGAATGCTGGTACCGCGGCCTTGCGTTGAAAAGTTCAGGTCCGAATTCGACTGAATATCGCCACCAGCGAAGACCGACCAGCTCGGGGTGATGGCGAAATCCACCAAGGCCCGGGCATATAATCCTGAACGCCAGTCGGCACGCGAGGCGCTGACCGTCAGGTTCTGAGTCGCAACACCAAACTCCGCCGGGTTTCCGGTGAAGGTGGTGGACTCGCTGAAGAGCAAGTCGGCCTGAGCATAAATGGTGCAGAAGCCGGCTCCCAGACCCACCGTCAACCGATCGGTCACCGGCAATTCGACCCAGGGGCCCAACTTGACCGTGTGCAAGTCGGTCGAGACGGCCGCGTTCAACGAGTTAATTCCGACGGCTTGCACCGTGGAAGATCGCACGGGATCAAAATCCACGACCGGAGCAACGGGCCCGCCGGGGACTGGCCCAAAATATCCGCCCTGATATCCCGCAGACGGCGGAACGATGCCGCCCAGGGAGTACACCGACTGGCGACGGGTGGCCGTGCCGGAGACCGATCCAGAGGCCGACGCTTCGAAGGTGGTAAAACCATAGCCTGCCTCGACGCCCCAATGACCGGTCCGCTTCTTGAAGGACTGGAAACTGTAAAGTTCGTACATCGCCCACAACTCGCCCCCATAGGCGGTGCTGCCCCCACTGCCATCCAAAGTCCCCACCCGGGGCACCTGATCAAAGCGGGTCACAGTGAGCTCGTTGCCAGCCACCTGATCAGCGCGCTGGTAACCCCAATTCCAGGTCGCGGATCCCGGATTGGCGGTCACCACACCGGCATTGGTCGAGGTAGACGTGTTCGATCCCAATAGCACATAACCATCGGCAAATTGCCCGGCCGCACCCGACAAGGGCACCTGAGCATCAGTGAATGAGGCTTTGAGGTTGAACTGCACCCGACCCGCTAGGCGGAAACGAATGCCCAAGGGCTCGGGCGCATCCTCATCCTGAGCGCGGGCAGACAAGGCGGCACTGGTGGCGAGGAGCAGGAGGGCGGTGCGTTGAATCGAGGGACTCATGGCGGTAAAAGGCGACGTCAGGAGGGGCGAAGGAGGGACTGGATCTCAGCGGAATTCAAGGACTCGGTAGAAGCGGTTGGTCGGAGTGTTTTCCGTCCGGGGCGACCCATTGTCGAGCCACTGTACTTTCCGACCATTGCCCAAAAACGCCGGGCGGGCGGTTCGGATGACCGAGTTGGTGTTGTCCTGAGCGCTGAAATCATTCAGCGAATCTGAGTAGCGGATGTAATAGCTGAAGTTGGTTAGTGTAGGAAACTCGAGCAGGACACCGCCGGAGAGAACCGGCTTGTAAGTCACCGGGACCAAACTGCGCCGTCCGATCGGGGTCTGGAGGGTGCTGTCCAAGGCGAATTCGGTGACGTATCCCGGCGTTCCGATGCTGTTCGGTCGACCATCGGACACGTAATACTCGAAGGTCAACTTGCGGACAGTGAACGCGTCCATCGGCCCCACAAACACCGAGGGACTGGGCGGAGTGCCTACCGGACCCACCGAACTGGCGAGCGAGACGGGCACCCCACGGGTGTCATTGGTCAACCCGGTGACGATGAGCAGAACGTCCGCGAGGGCATCCGGACGTAGGTTGACGACCTGGGCCTCCTGCTCGAAATAACCCGTCTGTCGATTGAGAGTGATCGAGCCGCTCGGAATCACCTGCGGCGTCATGAGGATGTTCAGGGGGAACGTCACCAGGTCGGCCAAATTAGTTCCCAGAACTCGGTCACTGCCGCTAGGCAAAGGCAGGAACGGGCGAGCGATGTTGGTCGCACTAGTTGCTTCAACCGGCACCAACTGGGCAGCCGCCAACGCCTGGGCAGGGTCGCGATTGGTGGAGGTGGTCAGAACC
>SXXZ01000197.1 GCA_005789375.1 Verrucomicrobiales bacterium
CGAGATCCCCGATGGTTCTCTGGTGACGGCCACCATGACCGGCCACGGCCTCAAAGATCCGGACACCGCCATTCGCGTCGCCGGCTTCGAGCCCATCTTGGTCAAGGCCACCATGCAAGCCGTGATGGCGGCCGTCGGTCTAGCCTGAGTCCGTCTAGCCTGAGTCCATCTGGGCCTGATTGGGCCTGAGTGGGTCTGGCTCTGAAGAGCGAGAGGACGCCCTGCAAACTCCCTTCTGGGGAGTCCTCGCTCAGCATCGGTCCGTTCAGGTCCGGATGCCTCGGGAAGAGTAGGCAACCCGCCTTCCGGATGATTCACTGGGGCTGTCGTATCGATTGCTTTCGTCCGGATCTGCCATGTCCCAAACGCTTCCGATTTCCGTTTATTTCGTCTCAGGTGCCGAAGCCCATCGCATTGGGGCCGCACTCGAGAGTGTGCAGGGCTGGGCCGCCGAGATCGTGGTCATTCTCCAGCAAGATGTGTCGGACGGCACCGAAGAGTTGGCCCGCGCCCAGGGTGCCATTGTGGTGCGCGAGCCCTGGAAAGGGTTCGTGGGTCAGAAGGCCTCGGGCCTCGAAAAGACCTCCTCCGCGTGGACGCTCAATTTGGATGCCGACGAGGTGGTTACCCCGGAATTGAGGGAGGAGATTTCTCGGGCTATTGCCGAGGCCGGACCGGAGATCGATGCCTTCAACTTCCCGCGCTGCACCCAATTCCTTGGCCGTTGGATTCGTCACGGCGACTGGTATCCCGACCGCGTGATCCGATTGGCCCGTCGCGGTCGGGCGCACTGGGGTGGCGAGGAACCGCATGCCCAGCTCCAGGTGGCGGGGCGCATCGGCCGTTTGCGATCCGATCTCCTGCACTACAGCAACGAGAGCATCGACCGCCAGGTTACCAAGATTCCTCCTTACAGCACCGCCTTCGTTCAGGCGTCGCGGCATTCCGGTCGGCGGGCCACTTGGGTGGATTTGCTTTTTCGTCCGGCGTGGCGTTTCGTGCGGGGATACCTCTTTAAAGGCGGCTTTCGCGACGGCCTTCCGGGTTACTACATTGCCTGGGCCAACGCCTTCACGGTCGCCACGCGCTACACCAAGCTGCGCGCGGCCGATCAAGGTCTCGAGTCGGTGTCCGACCAAGCGCCTCGCACTCCGCGCTGAGAGGTGTCGCTGACGGCTGCGGCTTCAACCTAGGGTCCGCGGGCGCTGCGCGTCGGCAATTTGCTGAAGGCTTCTTTGAATCAGCACCCCATCTCCTGCATGCAGAAATAGCTCGAGCTCTCGATGAGGTGAGTCGCGCTGAACCCAAGACCACCCCAAACAAGCTCAGGATCACCGTCCACCCGACGGGAGGATTACCTAGGCCACGAGGGCGTTGAACACGTCGCGGGTGATCTCGGTGATCCCCAACCGTCGTCTGCCCCTAAGGAGCACAGCTCATCCGCCTCAAGGCCTCACCTATTTGCGACGGGTGACGACGAGCAGTTGCTCGCTGAAGAGCATCGCTGGGTTGGAGAGCCAACGATTGAGAGACTTCTCGGTTTGTTTGAGCACCGGATTGCGGCGGGCGTCCTTGTCAACGGTCAGGCGGCAGGCCAGCCAGACGAGGGGCCAGAGGGGCGAGAGCAGTACCGACTTGAATTTCAACTGCGTGAGTCCCAGGCCGAGGATTTCAAAACCCTCCCAGCCGAGGACGGCGTGAATGAGTGAAAAATCCACGGGCCCGATGTGGAAGGCGTAGCGATCGGAGGACTTCTGGTCCCAGCCCACTCGCCGGCGGATGAGCTTATGCTTGCCGGTCAAAAAGAACTGCAGCCGCGAATGCAAGCGCTGCAGGTTCGGGGTGCTGAAGACAAAAAACCCGCCGCTGCGCACGACCCGCGATACTTCGGCGACGATGTGGAACTGCGAATCGAGATGTTCCAAAACCTCGGTCATAAGCACGACATCGAAGGAGCCGTCCTCGAAGGGCAGGCGTTGTTGGAGGTCCACACCGGTGGTGATGGGAATGGCGTCTAGACGAACTCGGTTCTCGATAATGTAGTCGTCGTCGCGGAAGTGGGTGCCGTGAATGCGGCATCCGTCGGCGGCCAGTTGCGACAGCACCTCGCCCTCGCCACAACTCAGATCAAGGATTGAAAGGTTGGGGTACCCTTTCAGGCGGCGGACTTCCCGGACCACGGCATCGACGATGAAGGCTTGCGGCATCGGCCTTCATCAAGCCGTTCGAGACCCGGCCGCGGCAACCCTGAAAAAATCAGGTTCTCCGGCTGCACCGTCACTCCCTTTGCCACCGGTTCACTGACGCTTCCGGAAAACCGCCTGCCGGTCCCCATCCGAGCGGGAGAACTTCGGTACCGTGCTGCCCCAGACTCACATAAGATTCATCCGTGACATGGAAAGCTGGTTCGCAGCAGCCACTTTGAGCCCGGTGGGCCTGGGCGAATGTCACCATGTTTTCCTTGCTCCAGAGCCGGGGTTGCCAGCCTGATGGAGTTGGGAAACGCATGACCGAAACCATCAAACAGGATGTCATCGTCGGGGTAGATCTGGGGGGGACCAAGATCCTGGCCGGAATATTTACCCCTCAGTTACGATTGCTCCAGACCGTCAAGTTGAGCACTAAGGCCTCGCGGGGTTTTGAGTCCGTGGTGGAGCGCGTCGCTCGGTGCGTCCGGGATGCGGTGGACGAGGCCGATCTTTCGCTCAAGCAAGTTCGTGGGGTCGGGATCGGAGCCCCCGGGGCCATCAACCCCGAATCCGGCGAGGTGATCTTCGCGCCGAACCTTCAGTGGAAGAACGCGCCCCTGCAAAAGGCCCTAGAAAAACACTTGGGTGTCCCAGTGTTCGTCGAGAACGACTGCAACGTCTGCACGCTGGGCATCCATGAGGTGGAGTTGAAGGGCAAGTCCCGCAGTTTGCTGGGCATTTTCTTAGGCACCGGCATCGGCGGCGGCCTCATTTTGGACGGCCAACTCTATTCGGGTTTCAACCGCACGGCGGGTGAGGTGGGGCACATGGTCATCCAAGTGGGCGGTCCCAAATGCAGTTGCGGCAACAGTGGCTGCTTTGAGGCCTTGGCCAGTCGGACCTCCATTTTCCGCGAATTAGCCCGACGGGTGAAGGAAGGCGAAAAGACCTTGCTGACCGAGTCGCTCAAGGAAGGCGAGAGCATCATCGATCTCAAGAGCGGCGACTTGCGCAAGGCCCTCCGCAAAGGAGACAAGTTGGCGGCCAAGGTCCTTCAAGAAGCGGCCAAACACACGGGCATCGCCGTGGCCAACCTTGTGAATATTCTGAGTCCGCAAACGGTGGTCTTGGGCGGCGGTGTGATGGATGCCCTGGAGGACGACCTGATGCCGATCATCTTGGAGACAGCCCGCAATTACGCCATGCCTGGCACCCTCAAGGATGTTGAAATCCTCGCCAGCAAGTTGGGCGACGCGGCCGGGATTACCGGTGCGGCGGTGTTGGTCCGCCAGCGCCTTAAGCTGACGGACTAATTCAGAACGACTTAAAGGGATCGTTCCGGCGAATCTGCTTCAGAATCCATCTCGGGGTCGGATTCGGGATCGGATTCGGTTTCAGTTTCGGCTTCATCTGAAACGTAATTGCTGGCTTGGGGTAGACCCGCTTTGCCGCCCGTGTCGCCGGCGGCTCCAATCATCACCACAAACTCCCCCTTGCGCGGGCGACGGTTCCACTCGGTGAGCAATTCTTCAGGAGTGCCGCGCAGCCACTCCTCAAACTTCTTGGTCAACTCGCGGGCCAGCACCACCCGACGCCCCGGCAAGATTCGCTGGAGTTCTCCCAATAAGCGTTCCACGCGGAAGGGCGATTCGTAGAGGACCAGGGTTCCGGGGATGGCACCCAGTTCGGTCAGACGCCGGGCTCGTTGCCCCGATTTGTGGGGCAGGAAGCCTGCGAAGTGGAAGGATTCGGTTTGGAGTCCGCTGGCTGTTAGACCGGTCACCAGCGCGCAGGCCCCGGGAATGGGCTCTACCCGAAGCCCTGAGGCTAGAACTTCGGCCACGATGCGTTCTCCCGGATCGCTAATTCCGGGGGATCCGGCGTCGGTCACCAGGGCTACGGTTTCGCCACAGCGCAACCGGTCGAGGATTTCCGCACCGCGTCGGGCCTCATTAAAACGGAAATAGCTAACCATCGGTTTTCGAATCCCGAAGTGGGTTAGCAATTGACCGGTGTGTCGGGTGTCCTCGGCCGCGATCACCGAGCACTCCCGAAGTACTCGCAGGGCCCGTAAGGTGATGTCCTCTAGGTTACCAATGGGTGTGGCCACCAAGTACAGCGTACCGGGCACCAGCGGGGCCGAGGCCGGTGGGTTGGCCCGAACGGGGCCCGTGGGCGGTGGCGCTGTCTCCATGGACCCATCTTACCGTCGGACCCCGCGCGGGTGACACCAGAAAAACCTTCGGGGGCAAGCCCGGGTGAAGAGCGCATCGGCTAAATCCGCCCGAGAAAACTCAACAAGAGCCCTCGTTGTCGCGTTGCGGGCCCAGAGGCATCGTCTAGCATCCGGCCATGCCAAGTTTCGACATCGTCTCTAAGGTCAGTTCGATGGAGGTGGAAAACGCCATCAGCCAAGCTCAAAAGGAATTGCTGACGCGCTTCGATTTTAAGGGGTCCGGTGCGGAGATCGTTTTGGAGAAGAGCGAGATCAAGCTGCGGGCTCCCGATGCCTTCAAGATGACGGCCCTGGTTGAGATCGTGATGCTCAAGTTGGCTAAACGGAGTATCTCCGCCAAGAACATCGACGCCGGCGAGGCCGAGTTGTCGCCCCTGGGGCATGCGCGTCAGTCCATCAAGATTAAGCAGGGCATTGAAAGTGTGGCCGCCAAGGAGATTAGCAGTTTTATCCGCGGGTTGGGTCTTAAGGTGACCGCGTCCATCCAGGGCGATGAACTGCGGGTCGCCGGAAAAAACCGGGATGATTTGCAGGGCGTGATGACCGCCTGCCGGGCTCACGATTTTCCGGTAGCCCTCAATTTTGTGAACTTCCGCGACTGACCCGCCGCTCTCCAACCCCTAAGCTTTCTACTTCACGTCATGGCCACCTTAACAACCGAGCAACAAGCAACCGCCCGCCAGTGGATCGCCGAGGGTATGAAGATCTCCGATTTCCAGAGCCGGCTCGAAACGGACTTCGCCTGCAAACTGACGTACATGGAGGCGCGATTCCTGATCGATGACCTGAAAGTGATACCGAAGGATCCGGAGCCGCCGGCTCCTCCGGCCGCCCCCGCTGCGTTGGTTCCCGCCGTGGGCGCCGTCGAGCCCGACGAGGTGGTGCCGCCGGATGGAAATCCGGGAGGCGGCGATGTTCAGGTCACCGTGGATGCCGTGACCCGCCCCAACGCCATGGTCAGTGGCCGGGTTCGGTTCTCCGATGGTCAGGGTGCTGCGTGGCTCATCGATACGCAGGGTCGCCCCGGCCTGGTCGCCGACGAGAAGGGTTATCGCCCCTCCCAGCCCGACTTGATGGCGTTTCAGGTCAGCTTGGAGCGCGAACTCGCCAAGCTAGGGTATTGATTTGCCGTGAGTGATTCCGCAGCCGCGAGTTCCCCGGCTTCCCCGTGTGTTTCCGTTTCGACGGTCTCCGGGGCGGCGAGGGTGATCCTCCTGCGCAATCGTCAGAAGGACCGTCCGCTACGGGTGAAAGTCCTTCGCCAAATTACCTTGGACCTCCTGGAGGCCATGGGCTTGGAGGCCGAGGTAGGATTTCGTTTTGTCTCCCCGCGAGAAATGGCCCGGGTGAACTGGCGATTTCTCCAGCATGAGGGGTCTACCGATGTCATCACCTTCGACCATGGCTCGACGATCGAACGCGTGCATGGCGAGTGCTTTATTTCGGTCGCCGACGCCGTCGATCAGGCCCAGGCCTTCCGAACGACCTGGACTGAGGAAGTCGTTCGATACGTCATCCATGGCATCCTGCACCTGCGCGGATACGATGACTTGGAGCCGGCGCTGCGGCGCTCCATGAAGCGGGAGGAAAAC
>SXXZ01000198.1 GCA_005789375.1 Verrucomicrobiales bacterium
GCATGAGACTCTCGTTATCATCTACCGCACGTCGCGTCCGCAAAGCCGCAGGCTTCACGCTCATCGAAATTCTATTGGTCATCGTCATCATCCTGCTTTTGGCAGGTGCCTTGGTGGTGTTTGTGCTGCCGCAGCAAGAAGGCGCAGAGAAAAACACCACCCGACTGTTGCTCAATAACCTCTCCAGCGCTTTGGACACCTACCGATTGAACCTCGGTCATTACCCGACCGAGCAAGAAGGCGGGCTCAATGCGCTGCTCACCAAGCCCACGTTCGAAAACGAGCGCCAAGGAGAGAAATGGCAAGGCCCCTACTTGAAGCCTGGTACCCGTCTGGACGATCCGTGGGGATTTCCTCTGCGCTATGAAGTGGTGGATCGTTCCCAGGCAGCAGACGGCGCCAAGTCTGCCCTGCCCTACAAGCTCTCTTCCGTGGGACCCGATGGCCAACCGGACAATGACGATGATATTAAGATGGCCACTGAGTCCGATACCTCGGGAGCCGGTGGTGCCAATACTGGCGGCAACGCGGGCGGCTCTGCCAAATAATCGAGTTGATGAAATTCACCCCCTTCCATGCTCGGTCTCGGCACGGTGGCTTCACTCTGGTGGAGCTGCTCTTAGCCGTCACCTTGCTGGCCGGGTTGATGGGGGCCGCCGTCTTTGGGTTCTCGAGCTTGCAGCGCAGCGCCCAACTCAATGAGGGAGTGGAACGGGTCGAGACAGCCATGCGATTCGCTCGGGCCCATGCGGCCAATACCGGGCGTAAAGTCCAAGTAGTGGTGACCACTGCTATCGATGCCAACATCTCAACGTCATCGGCTTCCTCTGCTAACGACTCTGCTTCCCTTGGCAGCAGCAATAGCGACCAACCCCTCCACTCCCTGAGCATTCTTTGGGAGGCCGATCCCGCACGCGCACCGGGCGTCTTCGAATCCATCCCTTCTCTTTCGGGTGATGTCGCCGACGTCTCTGAACTAGTCGAGATCCGATCGGTGGGTCGAGAGTCAAAGAATTCTGAGTCTAACGAAGGCTCCACGACCCAAGACTCCCAAGACATGGGCGGCCCTCGAATGCTGGCCGGCCCCTCTTCTGACAGTCTCGAATTTTCTAATCAGTCGATGAACAGCGGGGCCTCCTTCTCGGCTAATGACGCATCGGACTCTGAAATGGGTTCCGAGGCTTCCCGCCCATCCGGCGGCGGCGCTAACCCGGGCGAAACCACCATTACCTTCTACCCGGACGGATCCTGCGACGGAGCCACGATAGTTCTGGCATCCCGCGACAGTGACGATTCCCGCGAGGTGGCCGTGCACCTAGAGAGTGTCACCGGCACGACCCGCCGCCATTGGAAAGAATCCACGGGCTTGGGAGTCTCCCAGACTAGCTTCTCTCCTTCGAACCCGGCCTCCTCGGATCTAGGCTCATCGCCCGCTCGATCCAACCAGAAATCCACTTCCCCCATTGCTACCTCACCAGCGACGAGCAAAGCCCGGCGCTAAACCGTTTCCTTCTGCGGCGGCATCGCCCTGTCCTCTCTCTGAGTCCCCAGTTCCCGTGATGCTGAATCGGTCCCACATTCATCCCAGACCGACCCAGGGCGCGGTGCTGCTAGAAGTGGTGTTGGCACTCGTTCTCTTCGTCGCCGCGGCCGCGGTTGTCAGCAGCGCACTCCGATCGGCGATCGACAGCGAAGAACGACTCAGACTCGGCGTCCACGCCGACAACTTGGCATCCTCGGTGGTCGCCGAACTGGAGACAGGCCTTCGCTCGCCGGCTGTTCTAGGACCGACTCCCTTCGAAGCCCCCTTCACCAACTGGACGTGGCAAATCATCCCGCCCGGTGGTGACACGCCAGGATCGCCGCACGAAATCGTCATCCGCCATGCGGATCCGGAATTGGTGCGCCGACTCGCCCAAGTCATTCTTACCCCTTCAAGGGCGAGCTCCACCTCGGAGGAGCCTCTTCCGGACGAAACCGTCCCAGCCCTATGAAGATCTCCGTCCACAACGGCGTAGGCTTCCGAGGTTTCACCCTGATCGAGGTGGTTCTCGCGATTGTCATCGGCGTCGGGTTGTTCACGGGTGTCCTGATGTTTTACCAGCAGGCCGCCGTCCTCCGAGAAGAGATCCTGCGCAAGGCCGATGCCTTGTCCGCGGTCCGCCTGGTCATGGACCGGGTCAGCACCGAGTTGAGGACTGTTCCGCCCAGCACCGCCGGTGTTTCGATCCTTTCTGGGGATTCCCGATCTCTGAGAATCCTTCACACGGCCGTGCCATCGAAAGCGCCGTGGCGCGGGGGCAACCTCGGCCGCGCCAGCATCGTGGAGGCCGACTGGGTGGAAGTCTCTTATCGCTGGTCCTCCGATACCAATGAGCCGGGGCTTTTCCGTCAGGAGCGAACCCACACCGCCAGTGCGCCGGTTTCGACCAACTTGTTGACTGAGATTGAACCGCTGCCTGGAAACAGCACCAACACGATCCTTCCCTCCGGAGGGATTCCACTCTCCGAGGCCATTGCCTACCTGCGATTCCGCTACTGGAACGGAACCCGCTGGCAGACCCGTTGGGATAAACCCGAACCTCCGCTCGCAGTCGAAATCTCCCTGGGTTTAGAACCCATCGAAGATGAGTTTACGAGCGATGCGACCGACTCCGAAGAGGGCCCCAGCCAAGAATATCCTTTCGAAGTTTTCCGCCGGGTCATCGCACTTCCTGCGGCGCTGACACCGTCTTCAATAGAGCTCGAGCCGGCAACGAGTGACGCGCCATCGGCCCTATGAAACCTCCCGAGTCTTACACCGTCCGGAGAGGCTCAGGGTTCGTCCTGGTGGGCGTGCTCATCGTCGTGATGCTCCTATCGATGATCGCCCTCAGCGTGATGTTCAGGATGCGCTCTGAGGAGACCGCCGGGGCCACGGGTTCAACCTCCGAACAAGGTTGGGCGAGCGCGATGAGCGGGGTTCGTGAGGCCATGCGTCTGGCTCCAACATTTCAACCCGGAGACACGACCTGGATGGACGCCCCAGAGCGATTCAAGGATCGCGTGCTGTACGACGACGGTACCGACGAGTGGCGTTGGACTCTCTACTCCGCGAACCCCGAAGGCGGCATTCGCTTCGGACTGACCGACGAGGCTTCCAAGCTGAACCTCAACTCGGCCACCACCTCGATGGTCAGCCGCCTGCCCGGAATGAAGACTTCGCTGACCGATGCGCTGCTCGATTTTATCGATGCCGATGAGGTGCCCCGACCCGAAGGCGCCGAACAGGAATACTACAACGCGCTTCCCCAACCTTATCGAATCCACAACGGACCTCTGTCCACTGTCGAGCAACTCTTGCTGGTCCGCGGATTCACTCCTTCGGTTGTTCTGGGCGAGGATGCCAACCGCAACTTTTCGCTCGATCCCAACGAGGACGACGGTGACGAACGTGATCCACCCGACGATGCGGATGGGCGCCTCCAACCGGGGTTGCTTCCGCTGCTCACGGTCTATTCTCGGGAACCCAATTCCGACCAGAACGGACTCCGCCGTTTCAACCTAAATACCCCGGGCGCCAAACTGACGGAGACCAACGATTTGCCACCGGCCTTCGTGGCATTTGTGTCCGAACTCGGGTCCTCCAAGAGCGTTATAATGGATCCCGCAGAACTCTTGGACGCGACGATTTCTCTGAGCGGACCCGACAGTCCGGAACGGGCGGTACCCACCGGCATCGGCAAGGATTCGCTCGGGATAATCCTCGACCGTTTCACCGGCTCAGCGGAGGCCGAACTGGTGGGGCGCATCAACGTCAACACGGCTCCAACCAGCGTCCTCCAACTCGTGCCCGGCATCGACAACGCTCTGGCCGAAAGCATCCTCTCAGCACGCCGCAACTTGCCCGTCGAGCGGCGTAGTTCTACCGCTTGGATCCATGTAGAGAACGTGGTTGAGGCCGAAAAATTTCGAGAGATTGCCCCCTTCCTGACAACGCGCAGTCTCCAGTTTCGATTCAACGTTGTCGGCTACGGGGCTCGATCCGGTCGGTTCCGCGTTCTAGAAGCAGTAATCGATACCGCAAGCCAACCGGCTCGACTGGTCTATCTTCGCGACCTCACCCGCTTGGGATTGCCCTTCCCTATCGCCTTGGAATCCGAGGAGGGCACCTCGTCTTCAGAGGCTAAAATTCCGTCTGGATCTGGCCCAAAACCAGCAAATCTGCCTCAGCCCTAAGCCGTGGTAGGGCCCGTCGGATGGCGGACAAGAGCGTTCGCGCCTCAAAAACATCCGAACCATTCAAAAAATCAGCTGAAATAAGCGGCCCGTCGCTAGCGTCGGGTGTTGGCGACTCGCCGAACAATGTGGCAGTCTCGCAGTGATTCCTGAGTCCAACGAAACATGGGTATTTCCCTCACAGAACTGACTGGTCAAATCCGCTCCCGCATCCCCGGAGCGGCAGGCTCTCGTCCGACCGTACGAGGGCTCCCCTCGGCCATGGGTCTCGAGATCGATGGTCTCACCCTCCGCATCGCTGAAGCCTCAAGGTCCGGCAACTCCAACCGCATCGATCAAGTTCGGGCGTTCCCTCTGGAATTGCCGGAGAATGCCGACCGGGCCGATGCCTCCGTCCTCGGAACTGCCATCGCCAAGACGCTGGCAAAAGCCCGAATTAAGCCAGGCCCAGTGGTCCTAGGAATCGGTCGCTCTCAGGTCATCCTCCGCACC
The DNA here is from genome assembly GCA_005789375.1 of Verrucomicrobiales bacterium. Next base: position 4,711 of record SXXZ01000198.1, read on the forward strand.
GTGGTGGTCCCCGACACCGGCCTGACCGGCACCATCGCCGCGCTCATACGCTTCCAGGTGGCACGAGATCTGCCCTTTCGACTTGATGAGGCCATCATCGACTTCCAGATCCTCCGGAGACTTCCCGCGCGCCCGGCTTCGGACACTGAAGCAACCGTAATCTCCCCCGGGGCCGCCAACGACTCAGTGGATCGCGTCGAAGTGCTCGTGGCCATCACCCGGCAAGAGTCTCTCGAGTTCTTGCGTCGGGTCACCGAGGCCGCCGGACTTTCGCTGGCCGCCGTGGGCTGGATCTCGCAGGCCAATGCCACCTGCCTCCGGGCCGCCAGCGACACCACGGGGCTTCACACAAGCCCGCGTGCGCTGGTCGCTATCAAGTCAGAAGAGGTGGGCATCGAGATCCTAGCAGGACGCTCCCTGCTCTTCAGCCGGGGCCTGCCCATGCCCTCCTCCAAGGACACGGAGGCCGAACAGTGGATTCGCACGGCAACGATCGAGGTCGTGCGGACCTTGCATGCATTTGGCGGCACCCCGGGCCGAACAGCCCCAGAGTCGGCCCTCATCCTCGGAGGAACCGGTCTCGAGGAAGCTCTCTCGGCCTCACTTGAGACACGGTTAGGCTTCAAGGTCCCTCAAGTCACTCTGGCGCGTTCGTCGGGCCTAGATTCTTCCGAGGCCGCGGCCGTGGCGGGAGGATTTTCCAGTATCGGATTGGCTCTGGGAGCCACCGATCCCGCGGGGCTGGAATTTGACTTCCTCAATCCCAAACGTCCCACCCCGCCTCCCGACCTGCGAAAGATCCGCCTGATCGCCGGAGCGACGGCAGCCCTGGTGCTCTTGGTGGCGGTGCTCGGTGTCCGCAAGACGCTCATGAATCGTCGCGAGGCCACCTTCACAGCCCTTCAGACCGAATTGACCACCGGCGAAAAGAAACGCTCGGTATACCGGCAGATGATCCAACAGGCGGCCACCTTGAAAGCCTGGTCGGCCGAGGAGCGCGATTGGCTAGACCATTACGCCCATCTCAGCGCGGTACTGCCCCGGAGCGAAGAGATTTACCTCACCAGCGTCGCCTTCGGTCCCAACCGGGCGATCCGACTGGGAGTCCAAGCTCGCAACGGCGAGGTCCTCGGCAAGGTCGACCGACTCCTCCGCGCTGCTGGCTACGATGTAAAACCCCTGGCCGTGACGCCGGGGGCCGATCGCAACGGCTACAACTTCCGCACCACCGTGGAACTCACCGTACCATCCAAGCTCAAGTTCGACCTCACCAAGCTCACGCCGCCGGCCCGGCCCGCCGATGATGTCTCCCTAGAGGCCCCTCGGAAGGGAGGAGCCCGATGAACGACCGCGAAAAGAAACTCCTCACCCTCATCGGTGGGCTAGTGGGTCTGGTGCTCCTCTTCGTCGTCGGCCGCAGCATCTTTCTCAAGCCACTCAACGAGATCGATCGCCGCATTGCAGGTGTTCGCGAGAAACTCGATCGCCTGGCCAAAGAGCGTCGAGACTACTTCGCCGCGGAAGACGAAGTGAAGATCGCAGCCACACTCACCTTCTCCGACGACATCGATCAGGCCAGTGCACGTTTCGGCGAAATGCTGACACGCACTCTCATCAACAGTGGACTTCGGGAGGCCGATTTTAGCCGCCTCCCCACCGGCACCCGCAAGATCCGAGGCGCCTTGGAAACCGGCTGGACCATCCGCGGTGACGGGCCATTGCACCAGGTGGTGAATCTAATTTTCCTACTCGACCGAGCCACTCCAGTCCATCGACTCGATGGTCTAACACTCTCCCCCTCCGATGCACCCGGACGGGTGAAGGTGAGTTTCCGATACCTGACGCTCGTTCCCATGCCGTGCCCCGAGGTGGAACGCGGCGACCTCGAATCCCGTCTTAACGCCGAGAGCCCGGAGCGCCGCGTCTATGACGCCATGATCACTCGTGATCTCCTGCGCCCCTACATTCCCCGCCCGGCCCCGGCCCCACCCGCCGGCCAACCCCCGGCCCCGCCCCGCCCGCCTCCCCCGGGAAGTCCCGGCCTAGAGGCCTATCGTCTGGTCTCACTGTCTGAATGGGCCGGCGAGTCGGAGATCCACGTCCGGGACCTCACCGCGCAAAAAACGGTCCGCTACAAAGTCGGGGATACCATCGCCGGCGGAGTCATCGTCCAGGTCGATTACCGCCCCATGCCGACCCCGGGTCGGGAAAACGTCTTGTCCGGCAGCCGAGTCATCCTGCGTATCGGCAATGAATACTGGGCCATCGAACGCGGTGGCACCTTCGCCCAACGGCACAAACTCAAACCGGAGCAACTGCCCCCGGGCATCGCCCAATTCTAACTTTCGTCTCCTTTTCTCCATGAACATTCAACGGCCCTTCCGTTTGGCTCTCGCCCTCAGCGTGGGTCTTGGTCTGAGCGTCCCCAACCCGTTTGCACAGGCGCAGACGGCCAGCCCAAAATCGGGCGCTGTGCCGGCCACTCCTGGCCCGGCCGCACCCGCCGCAACGCCGGTTTTAACACCAACGGCGACGACCAACCCCACCAACGCTCCTGCGGCAGCCCCAGCCAACGCTAAAAACATCCGCTTCCAGTTCGATGGAATTCCCTATGCAGATGTGATCGAGCGCTTCGCCCAAATGTCGGGCAAACCCGTGGTGGGTGAAATCAACCTCCCGGGAACCATCACCTTCAACGACTCCAACGCCTACAACTACGCGGAGGCCTTCGACACACTGAACGTCATCTTGTCGATGAAGGGACAAATGGTCGTCGAGGAGGGAAATTTCCTGCGCGTGCTTCCGTTCAAGGAACTGCCGCAAACGCCCTTGCGCATCTTACGCGGCGGCGAAAAGGCCGACGGCGTCCGCCCGGGCGAGGTAGTCACCGTGGTCTTGGAACTCAAGAACCTCGACGCGAAGGAGATTTCTGAATCGATCACCAACCTGCTTTCCACAGCCGGATCGGTGGCCACCCTGTCCCGCGGACGCGGCCTGATCCTCACGGACCGCTTGGTCAACATCCAGCGGGTCAAGTCACTCATTAGTTCGGTCGACAACGAGACGGCTGCCCAACGGCAGATGAAGACCTACACACTGCTCCATGCCTCTGGAGCCGTTGTTGCCGACCTCATCAACCGCACCTTCGGTGTCACCACGGCTCCGAAGCGCACCCAGTTCAACCCAAACTCAAAGCAACTCGACGTCCTGCCGGCCGATCCGAACGACTACGTCACTGCCGTGTACGATGACGCTTCCCGAACGTTGGTTCTCTTTGGTCCCCGCGAGCGGTTGAGCCTGGCCGATGAACTCATCTCCCGTTTTGAAGACAGCGGAACCGGTGCCGGCGATGTCCGTATTTACACCCCCGAGGTGATCAAGGCCGAAGATTTGGCCAACATGATCCGACAGGCGATCCCCGGAGTGGCCGCCGCCAACGAAACGGGATCTGCAGCAGCCACCAAGGCCCGGGTCATCGCAGAAAAAGACACCAACCGACTCATCGTCGCGGCGCCGTTGGCCGGCATGGCCGACCAAATCGAGGCCCTCGTCAACAAGCTCGACAAGCCCGTCCACGGTTCGGGCCGCACCGCACCCCCCGGCACTCCGAGCAAGGCACAAGTCGTCCAGGTCACCCGCGTGTTCCGGACCCGCACCTCGGAGGCAAAGAACGTGGGCAAGATCTTGAGCGAGGCCCTTACCAAGACGCTGCCCAATGGCCAGAAGGTGGCCACAGCCAACGTCTCGGTGGAACCGGGCAGTCAGAGTATCGTGGTCACCGGTTCTCCGGGTGATGTTCAAACTGCCATGGACATCATCTCCCAACTGGAGACCGGTTCCACCAGTCCCCGCCCTCAACAAACCCGCTTCATCGATTTAGGCAGTGTGGCCGAAGCCAAACGCATCGTCCCTCTGGTGGAACAAATCTACCGCAGCGAAGTGGCCGATGGCAGCGCGGGCGGGGCTGCCCACGCCAAGATCATGGCCGAGCCGAACACCAGTCGTCTCATCGTTACCGCCTCCGGAGAGCACCTGACTCGGATTGAAGAAATCGTCCGCAACCTCCGCGCCGAGAAATCCCGACCCTTGCAGCGGTCCTTGCATATTCTCGCGCTGCGCAATGCTCGACTGGAGACCGCATTCACGAGCCTCAACAGCCTAATCAATGAGCGCATGTCCGATCGGCGTTTCGAAGACCAGCCCAAGCCGTCAGTGGTTGCCGACACCGCCAACAACCGCCTGCTGGTGACGGCGACTGAAGAACAGAAGAAGGAGATCGAGGCGATCTTGGCCGTCGTGGACGTGGCTCCGGAGCGCCAGAAACGCCAGATGGCAGTGATCCCCGTCAACGGCAAGACCCCGGCTGAACTCATCGCGTTGGCGAGCCAAATGATGAGCCAACTGGGGGAGCAGCCCAGCAATCCTCAGCTCGAGCCCAAGCTCATTCCTGATGCCTCAGGAAAGCAGATCATCGTGTTGGCCTCCGACGTCGATATTCAGCGCGTCCGAACTCTGATCCAACAATTGGACGCCACCACCTCTTCGGCCGTCAGCCGACAGTTTCGCAATGTCGAGCTGCACAACCGCAACGCGGCCGAACTCACTCCCTTAATCCAGCAACTCTACCAGGAGCAAATCAAAGGAACCTCTGAACCTCCGGGTGGACCCGCCACCCTGATGACTGACGCCAAGAACAACCGCATCATGGTCAGCGGTGCCGAGCGGGAAATCGTCCGGGTTGAGGCTATTATCCAACAGTTGGATCCCGCCGGTCAGAAGAGCGCCAAGGAGGAAACCCGGATCATCCGCCTGAAGACCGCCATCGCCTCAGACATCGCGAGCCTCGTTGAAAAGAGTCTCGGCTCCCAGACCCAGGCGGTGAAGGTGCTCGTCGATACCCGCAGCAACAGCTTGGTGATCACCGGCGAACCGACCGCCGTTGAGGCCGCAGCCAAGATCGTCCGCGAACTGGACATTCCTTCGGATGTCCAACCGCGTGAAATGAAGGTCATCGAACTCAAGCAAGCCGATGCGGCGGCGCTGGCTACCTTGGCGACCACGCTCGCCACCGATTTGCTCAAGAGCCAGCGCGGGGCCGAATACACCCCCAAGGGCCGCATCATGTCCGACCCTGCGGCCAACCGTGTGATTATCTCCGCTCCTCGCGAGGAGATCACCCTTATTACGCAAGTCGTGGAGCGCCTCGATCAAGCTCCTGAGGCAGCCGGCGGTGCGCGGGTTTTCCGACTGACCAACGCCGATGCGTCCCAGGTCGTCAGCGTGGTCTCCAA
>SXXZ01000199.1 GCA_005789375.1 Verrucomicrobiales bacterium
AACTTGACGGCCGGCATGGCGCTGATCCGGAGGCGTTCCCAGACGAGGCGTCGGCCGGTTTTCCAGGTGGACATGATGAGGAACATCGCTCCGGCGATGAGCAGCGGGAACCAACCGCCGTGGGGAATCTTCAACAAGTTGGCCACTGCCAGGGGGCCCTCCACCATAAGCATGCCACCGGCCACCAGCGAGGCATGAAGTCGGGACCAACCGAACACCCGCTGAGAGGCGAAGAAGAAGAGAAGGGTGGTGGTCACCATGGTGAAGGTCACCGCGACTCCGTAGGCACTGGCCAAGTTTTCCGAGGTCTTGAAGCCGAAGATGAGTCCGAGACAGGCAACCATCAGAGCGAAATTGACCTGAGGCATGTAAATCTGGCCACGCTCGTGTTCAGAGGTGTGTTCGATGACGAGTCGCGGCATGTAGCCCAACTGAATGGCATGCATCGTCAGGGAGTAGGCCCCGGAGATGAGCGCTTGGGAGGCGATGATCGCCGCGGCAGTGGCCAGAATCACCAGAGGGTACAGCGCCCACTGAGGGCAGAGTTGATAGAAGGGATTGAAAGTCGATGTCGCGGCAATTTCGGGCTGGGCTAACAGAAGAGCGCCTTGGCCGAGGTAATTGAGGATCAGGGCCGGAAATACCGCCACAAACCAGGCCAGACGGATCGGGCGTGGCCCGAAATGCCCCATGTCTGCGTAGAGCGCTTCACCGCCAGTGACCGCCAGCACGACGGAACCGAGGACCACCAAACCAATCTTTCCATGACCGGCCAAGAAGGACAGGCCGTGGAGGGGATTGAAGGCTTTCAGGATCTCCGGTTGCATTAGGATGCCCCGGATCCCAAGCACGGCGATGGCCACGAACCAGACCAGCGTGATCGGGCCAAAGATCCGTCCGACCTTCGCCGTACCAAACCGCTGGGCTGCGAACAGGACGAGAATGATGATCACCGAGATAGGAAGGATGAATCGATCTAACCCAGCTCCGGCCATCTTCAAGCCTTCTACTGCTCCCAACACCGAGATGGCTGGCGTAATGATGCCGTCGCCATAGAGCAGGCAGGCCCCGCCGATGCCGATGGCGGCGAAGCTCTTGGCCAAGCGACTCCGGTGACCCGTTTTGGCTTCCGGAAAGGCCAAGGACAACAAAGCGAGGATTCCGCCTTCGCCCTTGTTGTCGGCTCGGAGCACGTAGACCAGGTATTTCACGGTCACGATCAGCAGCAGGGACCAGAGGATGAGCGATACCACCCCCAGAACATTGCTAGCGCTCACTGGCGCTCCATGACCCGGAGCGAAGCATTCTTTGAAGGCGTAAATCGGGCTGGTGCCGATGTCTCCATAGACAATGCCCAACGCGGCCATTGAAAGGCCGACCAAGCGTTTGCCAGTTGCGGGTGCGTGTTTGCTCATAGCAAGGGATTCGGGTGGGAGAGTGGCAGGGGATTGGCCACGACGACCTGATCTGGAATTACCAGAGCGGCCCTAGGCGTCGGGAGGAATGAGTTCATGATGTCTGCAACAGACCAGCGACCGAGGGTCACCGTTGTCGCAAGCCCGACTCCGCCGAACTGCGCACGACCGGATACCCTTCCATATGCCTGCGAGGTTAGCTGACGGGCTAGGGCCTGGAAGTGCCCCGGGTCGGTTTCCCTACCCTACGCCCCGTGCTGAAATCATGGATTGATTTCAGCCTTGGGTCCCCCGCGCTTGTTCGATTGGACACCGACCAAGCTTCGGCTGCTGGGTCGTGTTACGCCAGAACTCGGCCTTCTGTCAATACGGGTGACGGTCGAGTCACGGTGGCGTCACAGGGGGTAATTACCGCTGGAGGGCAGGGGGGAGAATTTGCATGAGGCATCCATAAGAGGCGGGTTGCTCGGTGTTCTGGAGCGTTCTCGACCACTGAATAGACCTTCACCTTTGCAATTCGTCCCTTGACGGGCGGGGGCTGTCGGAGGTTCTTGGGAGTGCATGTCGCGCAAGACGTTTCTGGCCGCCTCGCTGGCGGTTTTCTGCGGAACCGGGGCCCTTCGTTCTGACGAGGGAATGTGGCTTTACAATGATCCTCCCCGGGAACAGGTGCGCGCCAAGTATGGCTTTGAGATGACCGACGCTTGGCTGGAGCATCTTCAGAAGTCGTCGGTTCGGTTCAACTCCGGGGGCTCCGGATCGTTTGTCAGCGAAGACGGGTTAGTCTTGTCGAACCACCACGTCGGGGCTGACGCGCTCCAGAAGGTTTCAAGCGCCCAGAAGAACTACTTGCGCGATGGATTCTATGCCCGATCGCAGGCGGAGGAGATTCCCTGCGTAGACCTCGAGTTGAATGTTCTGCAATCCATTGCGGTAGTGACTGACCGGGTCAATGCCGCGGTGACGGCCGGCTTATCGCCCGAGGATGCGGTGAAGGCCCGGCGCCGGGTCATGGCGGCCATCGAGAAGGAATCCCTCGACGCCACGGGCCTTCGGTCAGATGTGGTAACGCTTTATCAGGGAGGTGCCTATCACCTGTATCGATTCAAGAAATACACCGATGTCCGGTTGGTCTTTGCGCCGGAACAGCAGGTCGCATTCTTTGGTGGCGACCCCGACAACTTCGAGTATCCGCGCTTCGACCTCGATATCTGTTTTTTTCGAGCTTACGAAGACGGCAAACCCGTGAAGGTGCCGCACTCTCTGAAGTGGTCTAAGGCGGGGGCCGCTGAGGGCGAATTGACCTTCGTCTCGGGGCATCCGGGCCGCACGGAGCGCATGCTCACCGTCGCCGAGTTGGAGTACCTCCGCGACCGTCAGTACCCGATCACGTTGGCTTATCTCAAGCGCCGTGAGGTGCTCTTGAGGTCTTGGAGCGAGCGCAGTGCCGAGAATGCCCGGCGTGCGAAGGATGAACTCTTTGGCATTCAGAACAGCCGCAAGGCCCGCGATGGCGGTCATGCCGGCCTTTACGATCCGGCCTTGATGCAGTCCAAGCGCCAGCAAGAGATGGCCTTGCGCACGAAGTTCGCCGCCAATCCGGCCTTTGCCTCCGCCGCAGCGGCCTATGACCAGATCCAGCAGGCCCAGTCGTCGATCGCGCGGTATGAGCGGGTCCACCGATTGCTGGAAGCCGGACAGGCCTTCCAGTCAGAACTCTTCGATATTGCCCACATCCTGGTCCGGGCGGCCGGAGAATATCCCAAGGCCGACGGGGAACGTCTGCGCGAGTTTGCCGAGGCCGGACGAGCATCGTTGGAGATGAGTCTTTTCTCCGACAAGCCCATCCACAATGACCTCGAGATCATTAGCTTGGCCGATTCGTTGACCTATCTGAACGAGCAACTCGGAGCGGAGTATCCGGTCGTCAAGAAGGTGATGGCCGGCAAGTCGCCGCGGGCCCGTGCTGCAGAACTCATTAATGGCAGTCGCCTGCGCTCGGTCGATGAGCGTCGTCGGCTCTACAAGGGCGGCACGTCAGCCATCGATGCCTCTGAGGATCCCCTCATTTTGGTGGCCAAGTCGGTGGATGCTGAGGCACGCGAAGTGCGGCAGTTGATGGAGGCCCAAGCCGAGATCAAGAAGCAGGCGCATGCAGCGATCGCGTCTGCCCGCTTTGCTCTGGAAAGCAAGGGGCAGTATCCGGACGCCACCTTCACCCTGCGGCTCTCCTACGGGGTAGTGAAGGGGTACACTTCGCTAGGTAAGGCCATCCCGGCGACGACGTCGCTGGGCGGAATCTTTGAGCGTTCCGCCGAAATGGAGGGTCGCCCTCCGTTTGATTTGCCCGAACGCTGGCAGAAGAAACGCCGCGCCCTCCATGCCGAAGCCCCGTTCAACTTTGTCTCCACCCACGATATCATCGGAGGCAACTCGGGCAGTCCGGTGGTGAATCGGAAGGGCGAATTTGTGGGCATTATCTTCGATGGCAACATCGAGTCGTTGGTGCTGGGGTTTGCCTATGAAGAAACCCAAGCCCGGGCCCTTTCGGTCCACAGCGCGGGTATCTTGGAGGCGCTTCGCAGCGTCTACGCCGCCAAGCCTCTAGTTGAGGAATTAGTCACCGGCCAGCGAAAGTGAGCGGAGGCGGGGGGGCTTTTGCTCCCCGCATTGCTCCCCGCGGACCGGTTGCTGCGTCAGAAGCGTTCGAGTGGTTCGCTCTGTGTTCGGCCGTCAGAAGCGTTCCTTGTCTGGCTGCCTGCCCGCTCATTTCAGCAGCACGGAGTCGGGGTGGAGCGATTGCTCACAGGCGTGGCGTTGGCTCCCGGTTGTATTGGCTCTCAGCAACGTTCCGGAATCCACGGAAAGTTGCCGGTTCAAAATCCGAGGTTTTTCCGGATCCTCGGATGGGTTTTCTTCTAGGATGAATGCCCGCGTCTCTTACTTCTTCCAGATGAGGCTGAATGCGTCCGGGGCCCACCAGAGTTGATCAGAATTCCCTCGGGTAACCGACAAGCTGAGGCCGGATCAATGATCCGTTGAGTTTCTGAGTTCAGTGGTTTCCAAACCGGCAAGTTGCATTGGTCTTCACACCGTCACTGACAATTCGCCTCGGTTGAGTTTTCTGGGGCCAGTCACCGCAGGCGGTTTTGGCGAAGGAGTTTGTCGCCGGGACTCACTCCGGGGTGCCGCGCTCAACGAGCTTTTTATGGCGGAGGATGCCGTCAGCAATGGCGGCGGCGAGTTGGTCTCGTGATTTTTTAGAGTCCATCAGCCGGGTGTCACCAGGGTGGGTCATGTAGCCGCCCTCGATGAGGAGTCCGGGCATTCGCAGCAACGTCAATTCTTTGAAGCGGGCCCGGCGCACCCCCCGATCGGCCAAGGGGGTCTGATCGAGGATGGCCCGATGGACGAGGTGGGCGAGGGTGACGTTCTCGCGGTCGAAGCGGTTGGCGTCGAAACCGGCCATCCGACCGTGCCGTTGGGAATCATTGCTCGAAGGGGACCCAGCAGGCGTCAGGCAATAGGTTTCGAGGCCTTGCACCGCGTCATTTCCGGGCCCATCGAACCCATTGAAATGCAGGCTGACGTACAGGTCGGCGTTTGCGCGGTTGGCCTCCGTCGCACGATCTGGAAGGGCGATGAACCGGTCCGAGCTACGGATGAACACCACCTGAAAACCCGACGCCTTGAGGTGTCGTGCCAGGTCGATGGCCAGATCCAGCGTGTAGTTTTTCTCCATCCGACGACCCTCCATGTTGCCGGGATCTCGACCACCGTGCCCGGCATTGATGGCGATCCGCTTAATGGGGCGTGAAGTGCGCTTGGGCGGGGTCAATAGCGGCGCCATGAGCGAATCGATATCGCGCTGGGAGACCCGGAAATGGCCACCTTCGACTGAGATTCGGTCCGAAAGGCGAAACTCCACCTCGTTGAAGCTCATCCGATCGGAGTCCTTCCGGAACCGCATGCGCGTCCAGCGGTTGGTCAAAAGGAGTTCTTCACCCGAAGTGATGGGCCGCAACTGCAGACCGCGTCCCCAGTTGGCCAAGTCGCGAAATCCGGGTTCCCAGTCCCGAGCCTGAACGAGGCCAGACACCCATGTCAGAGCCAGAATGCAGGAGACTCGCAGCCAGCGAGTTAAGGACGCAGACATGGGGGGTGTGTTCTGGAGCGGACGGGTTTTATAACCCCTCAGCGGAGGTTTTCCGGATTGAGCCCGTGGAGGTCCTTCGGCACGAAAAGACCATCTCGCCGGATGATTTCGGAATCGAACCAAACCTCGCCGCCGCCCCACTCCGGGCGCTGGATTTGCACCATGTCCCAATGAACGGCAGACTTGTTGCCATTGCCCGGATCTTCGTAGGCCTGACCCGGAGTGAAGTGCAGGGAACCAGCGATCTTTTCATCGAACAAGATGTCGCACATCGGGTTGAGGATGAAGGGATTGAACCCGAGGCTGAACTCGCCGATGGACCGGGCTCCTGCGTCCATATCGAGGATCTCGTTGAGCTTGCGCTCGGTGCCGCCCTGACAAGTGGCCTTGATGATACGACCCTCTTTCAGTTCCAGGCGGATGCCCTCGAACTTGGTGCCGGCATACAGGGTCGGCGTATTGAAGGTGATCACGCCATTGGCCGATTTGAGCGTGGGACAACTGAAGCACTCGCCATCGGGAATATTGCGCAAGCCCTCGCAGGGCTTGGCTCCGATATTCTTGATGGAGAAGGAGAGATCGGTGCCCGGTGCTACCAACCGCACCTTGTCGGCCTTGATCATGCGCTTCTCCAGAGGCTTCACAGCTCGCGCCATCTTGGCGTAGTCCATTGTGCACACGTCGAAGTAGAACTTCTCGAAGGCCTCAGTGCTCATGTTGGCCGACTGAGCCATGCTCGGCGTCGGCCAGCGCAGGACGCACCAGCGAGTCTTGTTGATGCGGTGATCGAGAGCCGGCCGGAGAGTCTTAGAATAGAGCCGGGTCTTCTCGGACGGCACATCGCTGTTCTCGCTGGCGTTGTTCGCGCCGCGGATGGCGATGTAAGCCTGCATCTTGCGGATGCGGTTCAGTTCGAGATCCCGCACCAGTTTGGCATGACGCTCATCGGTTCCGATCTGAACCTCGCGGAGGATCCGCGAATGGCGCATCTCCACAATCGGAGTGGCACCGACGGCCCGAGTGGCGCGGATGAGTTCCACGGCCATCGCATCCGGAGTATCGACTAGGTCGAGCAAGATGTTCTCTCCCGCCTTTAGTTCGCAGGAGTATTCGATGAGAAGCTTGGCCAGTTTGGCGTAACGCGAGTCGCTCATGTGTTCTGGCTATAAAGAAGACCACGCCTTCCCCCCATAGGCCACGCAAACATTGAAATCCCCCCTGCCGGGGTCGGTCCCACCTATTTACACAAAAGGGGCCTGTCTCACATATTTTTGGGTGGTGGGGTGACGGGGCTGTCGCTGGGGATGAGTGCCTCGAGGAGCTCCGCAGGAACGGTCCTGCGCTCGCAGGTAAGCTCAAGGGAAGGTGGAGCTTTCGCGCTGTGCGCGGGGGGGATTGGGTGTTCGCTTCCAATGCTCGCTGCGGACCGATCCCGCTGCAGCCAGGGTGCGTCCTCCCAAATTTATCAGTCCTAGCTTTTTACACAAAAAGGGCCTGTCTTGCATATTTACAAGATCCTCCGGTTCGGCCAAAACAATACCCATGGCCCGCAAGCTGCGCATTGAGTACCCCGGAGCGATCTACCACGTCATGAATCGAGGAGATCGACGTGAAGCCATCTTCCGCGATGATGTCGATCACCAGTTGTTCCTGACTACACTCGACGAGACCTGCGTCAAGGCCGATTGGCTCGTTCACGCCTATTGCCTCATGGGCAATCACTTCCACCTGGTGCTGGAGACGCCCCGGGGCAATTTGGTGGCGGGGATGAAGTGGTTCTTGGGCACCTACACCTTGAGGTTCAACCGGCGTCACGGTGTGTCGGGTCACCTCTTCAGCGGACGCTACAAGGCTCTCTTGGTTGATCCAGGTCAGCCGGATTACCTGCGGACGGTCTGCGAATATGTCCACCTCAACCCCGTGCGCGCCCAATTGCTGCAACCCACGGAGCCGTTGCAGGCGTACCGGTGG
>SXXZ01000200.1 GCA_005789375.1 Verrucomicrobiales bacterium
ACCGTTCGGTGGCAAATCGGGTATTGGAGACGAGGATACCGGCAAGCACCGAAGCCGTCACCGCGATGGCTGGGATATGCAGGTTGAAGTCGAAGATACAATGCACTCCCAATCCGCTCAGGCCGGCCACGCTTCCGGCGAAGAATGCTGTGCGGTTGCTTTGCTTGACCCCCAAGTCGGAGGAGCCCCGTTCGACATGCCTTGAGGTGCGGTAGAGGCCGTATCCGAAGGCGGCAAGACCCAAACCAACGATGCCGGCACCCGCGACACCGTACTCGACGAGCAGCTCGAGGTATTCATTGTGGACATGCTGGGGACTCAGCGGCGTGGTGGGTGTTCGGTAGGCGGGGAAGCGGGTGTCAAATTGCCCAGGGCCGACTCCTTGCAAGCGATGGTCGGACCACATTTGAACAGCGGGTTTCCAAATCCAGGCACGGAAGAGTCCGCTGTCCTTTTTGCCGGAGGCCGTCAGCGCATCGATCCGGGCGCGGGCTTTTTCGGACTGAGCAAGAAAGGTAACCGAACCGATGCAGAGCACCGCCATGAGAGCTGCCATTGGGATCCGATACTGGGGACGGCGGAGCAGCCAGAGCGAGAAGACGGCAATGGCGGCAGTGGCTCCGAGCCAGCCACCCCGGGACATGGTTACTGCAATACCTCCGAGCATCACCAGGGCTGCATACCCAGCGAGGATTCGCGGCACGACGCCCCCCCGACCTAAAAAGGCGTGGGAAAGAGCCAGCGGCATGAGCATGAGCAGGAACGCAGCGAGGTGGTTCGGGTTGACGAAAGTGGCCCCGTACCGCTTGTAGTAAACGAGCGGTTGGGTCTCCCAGAGGACTCTTTGCGAATTTTGGGTGAACTGAACGATGGCGTAGGCCGAGGAAAGGAGTCCGATGAGCAGAAAGCCATTCACCACCCACCCTGAAGTCTCCTGACGATGGAGGTTGTGCAGGCTGGTGAAGAAGGCCACGGCACAGACTCCGATCAGGAACACTTCTTGGAGCGCCCAATAAGGCACGCTGGCAGAATGGCATTTCCAGGCGGCATAGCCGAAGAAGATAGCAACCGCCCAGGTGACCGGCGGCACGAGGAAGCGATGGGTGGGTTCGACCCACATCCGAAGGGTCCAGACGATCCAGGCCATGCCAATGGCTGCAAAGCCGACACCGGATTCCCGGGGATTCACCCCGGCAAACCAGAAGGTGAGCCACGCCACCGAGAAAAGCAGCAGGCCTCCTACTAACCGCTCCAAAAGTTTGTCGAATGCCGAGCTCGATCGCATGTGCGGTGTAAAGCCTAGGAGACGGTCAAGGGCCTCGGGAAGGATTTAGCCCGGATATTTCGTTCTGCAGGATTTTCAGGATCCGGGGAGTGCTCGCCCCGAACCCGCACGTTGGGCTCCAGATTATTCGGGTGCGGTGGGCGTCAGGCCGTTGAGCCAGCGCCAGACCCGAAGCACTTCGGTGACGCTCCAAGCCTGGGCATCACAGCCGCGGGGCAGGTGGGGAGCGTCGCCATCGAGGATCTCGGGCAACTGGCCTACACAACCCTGCTGCAGATGAGTATCCACACTGGTCAGGTAGGCGCGGGCCGCCTCGATGGCTGCGGGACTCTTTCCATAAGCCTTCACGACCGCTTCGCAAAAACTGGGGAAGGTCCAGACCCAGGCAGTGCCATTGTGGTAGGCGGGTTTGCGCCGCGTGTCTTCGTCCCCTTCGTAGGAGCCCCAGTAGGGTTCGTCGGGGTGGTTTAGGAGTTGTCCGTGGTGCCAGACGGCCAGCGGCGGATAGACCGGCAACGGGGCAAGAGATCGAAGCGCTCCCGGGACCACTAAGTAGCGCTGTGCCGCCTGCACGGTGCGCCGGGCCTTAGGGCCATCGACCAGATCTAGGGCGATAGCCAGGAGCGCGTTGCTGCGCAGGGCGTTGTCGCGCACCGCACGCGCGGCGGGGTGATCGTGGTGGGCGTGGAGGCAATCAGCGAACCAGCCCAACTCCTCAATCCAGAAAAGTTGGTGGAAGGAAATCTCAGCGCGCTCTGCCAAAATTTCCCACGCCTCGGCGGACTGAGCGGGAGGGCACCCCAAGCGATCGAGCAATCGGAGAAGGCGGATCCACAGCACTTGGATCTCGACCGGATACCCCTGACGGGGCGTTCCGGCAGGATGATTGGTGTCCATCCAAGTGAAGTGACTGGGACTCCATACGAGCGCACTGTCCGGGTCGACGCGGATGCCCTGCGGGGTTCCTGCGAGGTAGCCTGAAGCTATGGAACGCAGGACGTCTCGCACCGTCCGTCCTTGTCGGTCGCCGGTGCTCAGTCCGAAGACGGATTCCGGTCCCTGTGGGTCGGCTTTGGCCAATTCTTCAACGACGATGCCGTACCAGAGCGACGCATCGCTGGTCTCCCGGTTGGAGGAATTCTCGCCATGGATAGAATTGGGAAGGGTACCGGCCTCTTCGAAGCGACCAAAGGTGACGAGCAACTGGCGCACTTCAGTGAAGCGTTCGGCCGTGATGAGTCCGCGGGCGGCAATGAGCGAATCTCGGCCCCAATCGAGGAACCACGGATAACCCGCGAT
>SXXZ01000201.1 GCA_005789375.1 Verrucomicrobiales bacterium
GGCGGAGTTTAATTCCGCGGGAGCGGTCGGGGTGGGCTTCAAGCTCGCCGTCGAACCACCCGCCGGGAGCGTTTTCGGATCGGTCGGTACCTTCGCTACCGGCGCGGGCGGAGCTGGGGTCTCGACCCGGGCGAAGCCCATCGGGAGGAACAGCGCGCCGGCCACGAGCACCGTCACACAGCCCACCCATCCCAATTGGGCACTACGGGGTAATGGACGTTCCAACAACCGTCGAACTCGCGCCTCAAGCCGGCTGCCGGATTCAAGGACTCCGAGGAAGGCCATGGGCATCCGTGGGGGAATTGCGCAGTAGCGGGCCACGGCGACCAGCGTGGCTGGGTAGTCGTCGGAACCCGGCTCCAGCATCACCGCCTCATCCACCGCGGCCTCGCGCAAGGACCGGATGAGGGCGTTGGCAAACCACACCAGCGGATTCCACCACCACGCGATCTGAACGCAAACTTGGAGCAAGTTCCAGGCGAGGTCCCACCGCTGCAAATGGATGAGTTCATGCCGAAGCACCTGCCGGAGCGACTCGGCATCGATCTGCTCGCTGAGCCCCCGGGGCAGCAAGATCACCGGCCGGAGCAGCCCACACAGGGCAGGACCCTGCGGCGTATCGGTGAGGCGCAACTGCGGGAGCTTCAATCGTAGCCCAAGCCCGGCCGCGGTCTCGGCCAGCAATGCCTGCAAGGCCTCCGGAGCCTCGTCCGAACCCCGAACCTGCCGGGCCACCTCCCGGCTCCGCACCAGCACCCAGATTGCCCAGGCACCGCAACCGACGACCCAAACCAATAGAAGCCCTCCGGCCAATTCGAGCTTCGGGTGTGCGGGCGTCGCGGTCTTCAGTCCGACCGGCCCGACAACTCGCGAAACCTCAGAGACCACGGTCACTGAGCCCGCCGCAACCCGGGGCACTCGCACCGCGGGAGTCAACAACCACGGCGCTGCCCAATAGACGATGGCCGTGGGCGACAGCAGGTCGACGGGGAGCAGTAGTTTAACGACCACCAGCATCCACAACCCATGCCGCAAGGCCGCCCGGGCCCGGTCGCGAATGAGCCAATCTAGCCCGGACAAGATACTCACCAAAACGGCCAACTGCACGGACATGCTTACGGCCACCGCGGTGGCAGACGCACCGGCGTCGTTGAACCAGGAAACGAAGGAAGAAGCAGGCCAGGCGTTCATACAAGAGAGAGGAGTTTAAAGAATGGAAAGACCGGCAGGGTTAAGCCGGAGCGGGACCCGAGAACGTCCGCTCGGTGAGCCAAATCCGGTGCCCCGCATCATGGCTTGGGAGTGGGCGACGGCGTTTTTGAATTCTTCGCCCGGGCGGTTTTGCGGCGGGCCGCGATGAGGTCTTCGAGCTGATCCAGCTGGCCCGAGTCGAGGCGCTCGGATTCGAGCAGGCACTGCACCATGGGCGTGAGCGCGCCATCGAAGGCGTTCTTCAGAGCATAGCGCAGTTCGCCCAATTGGGCCTGTTGGCGCGACACCGCCGAGCGGTAAAGGGTCAGGTTGCGGAGTTTCTCGGAGGTGAGCAGACCCTTGGCCGCCATGCGCTCCATCAGCGTGCGGACCGTGGAGACCGACCAGTCGCGCTGACCAGCCAAGTGCTCCTGAACGGTCGGCGCCGGACACGGCTCGAGACTCCAGACCGCCTTGATGACAGCCCATTCGGACTCCGTGAGTTCCGGCAGGGAGGCGTTGGTGATCATGGGAGTCACCGTATCGCTACAAATGTAGCGATGTCAATTGTATTGTCGTTTTTAAACGACACGATGGATTCTAAGGCTCCAGGTAAGTTCCACAAACGGCTGAAAACCACCGGAGGCGATCAAGATATACACCGTTCTACGAAGGTCTTCGTTGACTCTACGAAGAATCTCGTACAACTTCTCTCCAATGACTCAACAACACCGACGCCCCACTGAGGCGGAGTTGTCCATCCTGCGGGTCCTCTGGTCCAAAGGACCTTCCACCGTCCGGCAGGTGGTTGAGCGTTCCGAGCCTGGGACCGGTTACACCACCATCCTCAAGCTGCTGCAGATCATGACCGAGAAGGGCTTGGTCACACGGGACGACTCGCAGCAAAGCCACGTGTTCACCCCGTCGCAGCCCGAGGAAAAGACACAACGGCAACTGGTGGACGACTTGCTCGATCGTGCCTTCGGCGGGTCCGTCCAGAAGCTGGTGCTGCAGGCCCTGTCCGGCCGCAAGCCCTCCCGTGAAGAACTCACCGAACTGCGGAAACTCCTCAACACCCTCGACACCCGACGCCCATGAACCCCTTCCCTCCTGACCTGTCGGCCCCCTGGATGATCCCCGCGGCCCAGGCCCTGCTGCATTTCCTCTGGCAAGGGGCCTTGCTGGCCGCCGGCCTCGCCGTGACCCAGCGCCGGCTCCGCAACGCCTCTGCCTCCGATCGCCACGCCCTGGCCTGCACCACCCTGGCCCTGATGGCGATCGCGCCACTAGTGACGTTCTGGGTGCTGGGCTCCACTGGTCCCTCCATCGAGTCATCCGCAGCAGTGGTGGCACCGGCACAGTCCGCGACCGTGTCTGTCTTGGCCACCAGTTCTGCCGAGACCATCGCTCCGGGCTCCGCGACCCTTCCCGCGTCGCTCGTGCCGTGGATGCCTTGGATCACCGCCCTCTGGATGATAGGCGTGGCAGTTTCGGCGCTGCGCCTACTGGGCGGCGCGTGGCGGCTGCATCGATGGGCCACCCGTGAGACTTCGCCCGCACCCTCAGAGTGGCAGGAGTGCTGCGACTTCCTAGGTCGGCGACTGGGCCTCCGAAGCCCGGTACCCCTGCGGGAGTCACCCCGCGTCCACGGACCGCTCATCGTCGGGTGGTTCCGGCCGATGCTCGTACTGCCGCTCGGGATGCTCCAGAGCCTGCCGGGCCTGCAAATCGAGGCGCTCTTGCTGCATGAATTGGCCCACGTACACGGGCGGGATCCGCTCATCCACCTGCTGCAGCGCGCGATCGAAACCCTGCTCTTCTATCATCCGGCCGTGTGGTGGGTCTCGGAACAAATCCGCCGCGAGCGCGAGCATCGCTGCGACGACCGGGTCCTCGAGGCCCAAGGCGAAGGCCACTCCCTAGCCGAAGCCCTGGTGACGTTGGCCGAGCGAATGCACTCCGCCGAGCCCCTCGCCCTGGCCGCCACCGACGGCTCCGTGGCCTCCCGTGTCCGACGTCTGCTGCAAGGCCGGCCAGCCGGATCCACGGGGACCACCGCCTCCCGCAAAGGCTGGGTTCGGAGGACCCTTGTTCTGGTGGTGGTTGGCCTCGGAATCGCCCTGGTTTCCATCGTCCTCGGCCCCCGCCTTTACGTCGCGACAGCCCGCCTGAGACTGGAATCCAAGGATGACTACGCCCTGATGACGGCCATGCAGGCGATCCAATCTCCGGCAAACCTGACCTCCGTATCGGAGATCCACGAATTGCCGAAGCGATGGTCGTTGGACCCGGCTGCCTGCGTCGATCGTCTCACGGACCGGATCCGGGTTTCGGAATTCCGCAAAACCGGAATCCTGGAGATCCAAGTGGCGAGCGAAGATCCGAAACTGGCCGCCGCCCTGGCCGACACGCTGGCCGCATTCGCGGTCGACAGGGACAGGAGGGAACAGCCTGCAAACGCTATAGGGAGGCTCAATTCAACCCTGAGAATCGCCAACGACTTGGCCGAAGCTAAAAAGAGGCTCTCCCACTCGACCACCAATGACGTCGACGGTGTCCTGGCCACCAGCCAGATCAAAGTCTATGAAGCCATGCTGGAAGGCGCCATTCGGGCCGATGCGGAGACCACTCTCTCCTCCCAAGCCGCAGTGCAGATCATCGACCCGGCCGTGCCGCCCATCCGCCGCAGCCTCTGGAGCGGGAATTGATGCGCTGCATAGAGTCGGTATTCCGGTCACCCGTACGCTTCGATCGCAACGAATTCCCAACGCGACTTCAACATCGAGGCTCCAAAGTTCCCGGTCAGTCGGCCAAGGACCGCCGGTAGTCCGGGGGCGGATCACCATACCCGGCGCGACGTCGGGCCAAGGCCGGGGCCACGATGTCCTGTCCGACATCCAAGGGGGCTTGCCAGAGTTCACGCCACAGACGCACCGCATTGCCGGGATACAAGTTGGGGGATTCGTCGTCGAACGCCGGCCGGAACAAATCCACGGCGTTCCGCAATTCCTGCAGCAGTTCTTCTCGGGTGGGGTGCCCGGTCAAGTCGATGACTCGCCGAAAGGCCAAAAGGTCCTTGGCATCGAGGCGAGCTAATTTGGCGATCAGGATGTCGAGAGGGTGGGGGATAGTAACCGTGACCTGGCCCAAAGACACAACCTTCGCCCGCTCGGCCATCAACGGAGTGCTGCGAAAGCTGAGACGATAGCCGGGTTCCAGGTACAGGTCGGCCTGCCCTTTGCCGAGACCGAGGCGTCGAATCCGCTCGTAATGGTCATCGTCATCGTCGGAAAAAAAATCCACGTCTGCACTGGTCCATGTGCGGTTCAGCGTGAGTTGGAGCGGTGCGGAGCCAAACAGAATAAAGTGGAACCTCCGGTCGGTCGGCAGTCCGTCGAAAAAGGCACGAAGCAACCGCCCGGCCGGCGTGCTCCAATCCACGTCACCGCGCCACCAGTCCCAGGTTTTTGTCGAACTCATGTTTGCGGTCTCCAATGCGGCGTCCCTGATATCGAATGGAATAAATCCCCTGTTGGATCAAGCGGTTGGTGACTTCCGGATCTTGGGCGAGCAGTCGACCAATGCGCTGGTCACGGGCCGTCATGCGGCCGGCCTCCTTGCGGAACAGAATGCGCGCCGCGAGGCGGGATTTCCGCCACGGCCGATCCGTATCGTCGCCCGGGATTCGCATAGGTGAGTCATTGTGCCCGGCATCGCTGATGATTTCAACCCGGCGCACAAAATCAGCGGCCAAGATTCCCGGCTCCCGACCCATCCATCATGCCAGGCGGGACTTCAGGTGATTTGAGTTTTCTAAACTCCGAGTTTCAAAAACTCATTTCCACAACCGCGCCGCACTGATCGTCCGGAGCCATCGATTTCCATGACAGGGTCATCCCCTGCCCAGCCTTCCGCCGCGCACGCCATTGGCCTAGGCTCGGGGCCGATGTCCGAGGCTGAGGCCCCATTTAATACTGAGATCCAACGGTCCGTTACCCCGGCAGAGGTTCTGGGACTGACCCGCACGGAGTGGAAGTCCACCGCCAAGGCCTGGGGGTTCGCCGAGGTGCACGCCAGCACTCTCTGGTACCAGCTCTATCAGGCTGGCCTGCGCGAGTTCCAGACTTCGGATCGACTGCCACCGCGCTTCGTGGAGCGAGTACTGCGCGACCATCGACTTCACTTTCCTTCGGTGATCCGGGAAACCCGCTCCTCCGACGAATTCACGCGCAAATACCTGCTCGGGCTGCCCGATGGTGAAGTCATCGAGACGGTGCTCATGCGCTACAGCGGCCGGACCACCGCCTGCGTGAGCTCGCAAGTCGGCTGCGCCATGGGCTGCGTGTTCTGCGCCACCGGGCAGCGCGGCTACACGCGACACCTCACAGCCGGGGAGATCATTGGCCAGGTGCTGCACGTAGACCAGGTGTTGCGCGAAACAGCTCCCCGACGCGACCCATCCAACCAAACTAACCCACTCGATACGCCTGCCCCAGCCCTAGCCAACCCGAGTCACGCCTCGGTGTTCCACCGGCACGAGCGGCTGCGCAACGTCGTGTTCATGGGCATGGGCGAACCACTGCACAACTACGACGCCGTGATGCAGGCCATCGCCATCTTGCGAGACTCGGCCGGGCTGTCGCTGGGCGCCGACAAGATCACCGTGTCCACCGTGGGCGTGGTGCCGGGGATCCGTCGATTGACGGCCGAACGCCAACCGGTGCGTCTGGCCGTCTCGCTGCACGGGGCCACTCAAGCCGAGCGCGCGGCCCTCATCCCGGTGGCCCGCAAGTGGCCGCTCGACGAACTCATCGACGCCTGTCGCGAGCACACCACCACGCTGGGTTGCCGGATCTTCTTCGAGTGGACGCTCATCGAAGGCCGCAACGACGGCCCCGATCACGCCCATGCCCTCGGGCAATTGCTTCAGAACATCCCGTCGCAAGTGAACCTCATCCCGCTCAACCCCACCGAGGGCTACGCGGGTCAACCCACGGGCGGGGCTGCCGCGCGGGCCTTCCAGGATATCCTGCTCACCTACGGACTACCCAGCACGGTGCGCCAGCGGCGAGGCATCGACATCGCCGCCGGCTGCGGCCAATTGGCGGCTTTGTCGACCGCCTAACCACCGCCCTGTTGAGGTTCATTGGATACCTCCAGCCGCTTGAAAACCATTTTGCATTCATTATGGTTTCCGCATGGCGACACTCACGTTGAAAGGTATCCCGGCGACGTTGCACGAGGGGCTCAAGCATCGCGCCCTACGCAATCGCAGATCCTTGAACGGTGAGGTCATCGCTTGCCTGGAGCAGATAATCGCGCCCACCGAGCGGAATGCGTCCGAGCTTCTCGATCAGATCCGAGCTTCGCGCACGCGCCTCACCCAAGCGGGTGTTGCACCACTAACAGACTCTTTCCTCGATGCCGCCAAGCAAGCTGGGCGTCGATGATCGTCGCTGATTGCAACCTCATCGCGTACTTGCTGTTGGCAGGTCCGCGGACCCGGACGGCGGAAGCCGTGTTCCTGCGGGATCCGGTGTGGGCCGCACCGCTGTTGTGGCGATCGGAATTGCGGAACGTCTTGGCCACCCAAATGCGGGTGAACCACCTTCCGCTGGCCGAGGCTCTGCTGAAAATGACCGAGGCGGAAACCGTCATCGGCTCGCTGGAATTCCCTGTTTCATCCGACGAGGTGCTGGAGGAATGCGCCCGTTCCGGTGTCAGCGCTTACGATGCGGAGTACCTCGTGGTCGCTAGGAAACTGCAAGTCCCGCTTCTCACCCTCGATCAACGGTTGCTCAGTTCTGGCGCCCCCGTGGCCTGGACACCCGAGGCATTCCTCGCCCGTTGAGCTCGGGGGTGGACGGTGAGACACCATCCCTACCGAGGTCGGACGGTGGGACACCATCCCTACCGGGGATTCAGAACTGCAGGGAG
This sequence comes from Verrucomicrobiales bacterium, assembly GCA_005789375.1. The sequence goes on from SXXZ01000201.1 coordinate 7,129, forward strand.
AGGCCGGCGTACACGTTGCGACCCACAGCCGAATCGATGCCGTTGGGCCGGACACGCGACCAGTAGTGGCGATCGAAGGCGTTGTTGAGTCCTCCGAACAGGCGGGCCCGATCGGGCCAGAATTCCCACTCGGCGGTGAGGTCCCACACGGTGTAGCCCGGGATGCGGAAGTCGGCCGTATTGTTGTCGTTAGCGAAGTGGTTATCCACGAAGGTGCCCAGCCACGCCACCTTCACCCGACGACCCATGCGGTAAATGAGGCCGGTGCGCAGGATGTAGTCCGGAGCATATTGCGGGGTGAGTCCCTGGAGCGGGCCGGAGACATATTCCGCATCCAACCACGACACGTTTCCATAAACGCTCAAGGCACCCCAGGTTTGCCCCACCTCGGTGCCATGCAAGCGGTCGGACAATCCCACGAGATCCAACTCAGTCGCGGCATCTACGCCCTGATTAACCGAACGACCGACATTTTCATAGCGTGTGATCCCAGCCGTGGTCACGGCACCAAAACGGTCATCGTAATCGATGCGGAAGACACTCAAGTCGTAGTTCCAGAAATCGCCCGGACGCCCCCGCACGCCGGCTTCGGCCGTCCAAGTATGCCCCGGCTCCAAGGTGCTGCTGACGGCGGTGTTGTTACCCAGCGGAACAGCATCGCCATAGGTCTTGGCCTTGTAGCCTTGGCTCAGGTTGGCATAGAGCTCGGCGGCTGGGCTGAGGGTGTACGACACACCCAACGCACCCAACGGCACCGTGTCGAGACCGCTATCCCGCAAGAGGGGCGAGGTGGCCTTGTCGAGGTTCAGCGTCTCACGAATAGACTGGTGGATATTCTCTACCCGGAATCCCGGAGTGATGCTCAGGCGACCGAAACGGAAAACGTTCTCGGCGAAAACACTCCCGGCGGCTGTCTCGCGCTGAGAGCGCTGCCGGGGCGTGCCCGTCTCGGCAGTAGCGCTGGCTCCGCGATCGAGCTCGTAGGGAGCATCCGACGCATACGTGGACACACCACCGACCAGCGTGTGGTCCTGGTTCCACGCCTGCCACTCGTGGCGCACCCGCGTCTCGGCCCCGAACGTGGCGTAGCGGTGAGTGTTGATGGTGTTGGAATCGATCAGGTTGGCCGTGTTGCCGAAGGCACTGCCCCCTGAATTGCGCTGACGCAGCGACTGACGTTCGTAGGTGCCCCCCCAGGCCCGCGCGGTCATCAGCGTGGCATCGCTCCACCGATGCTCCAGACCGACACTGGGAATGTAGCGCTCGATGCGCAGCCGATCGTGGAGGTTTTGGGTCGCCCGACGGTCGTCCCAGTAATTCAGCAAGCCCGCACCCGTCTTGAGGGTGAGGCCGCCGGGCTCACCGCTGTCCGAGGCCGTGGCATCCATGTCGAAGGTCCAACGCGTCTCGGCCGAGGCGTCGTACACCAGGCGGATGGATCCGCTATTAATTTCAAAGTCTCCATTGTGCCGGCGGAAGCTGTTGCCCTGGCGGTGATCGAACGACACCAGATACCCCAGCTTGCCGTCGGTGCCATCGATGAGGGTGTGGGTGGTGTAAAGCCGGTAGCTGCCCAGCACGTGCTGGGTGCGCAAGCCAAAGGGCCGATCCCGGCGCGGTTGGTGCGTCACGTAGTTGAGCGCACCCGAGGGCTGCGGGCCGTACATGAGCGACGCGCCGCCACGGATGAATTCGAGCCGGTCCACCGATTCGAAGGGCGGTGCGAAGTACACGGTGGGGTACCCGTAGAGATCCACCACGAAGGGCATGCCGTCCTTGAGCACCAGCAAGTTCTGCGACTCGTGCGGATCGCCAATGCCTCGGTATCCCAAGCTGAGCAAACTGGCATTGGGCAGCTCGCTAACCATGAGTCCGGGAATTTGCGAAAAGGCCTGCCGGTAGTTGTCGCTCTGGATTTGCGGTAGCGAATCGAAGTCTAAAATGGTGACCTTTTTGCCCGAGTACACCTTGGTGCCCTCCACCTCGGCCGGGAACGGATGGGTGACCACGTTGTCAGCGTCCGACTCTCCGACCACGGTGACCTTCGGCAATGAACCCGCTACTTCGGGACGCATCTCAGCCGCGCAAACTGCCACCATCGGAACCGAAACTAAGAGTGCACCCCTTCGCAGCAGGGCACGTTGGAACAGCCAATTCATCTTGAAACAGCGTAGTGAAGCGGCCCCCACCATTGCTGCCGGTGGGTTGCGGAAGATTGCTGGAGGCTTGCGGCGACGGAGGCCCAGACCGACGCCCTATACATGCCCCCTGCAGCGATTGGCAGTCCTGCGAACACACCTCCTCTGGATCTCGCGTGGACTGGGGTAATTGGAGGCCGCCGTCACTGGGAAACCGACCCACGCTGCGGTGCAATTTGATCGCGGGGTCTGGACAACGCCTTGACCGGATTCAGTTCACCGAAAATCCTGACCCCACATCCATGAATCGATTCCTGCCCGCCGCCATCGCCGCGCTGGTGGCCTTGTTGCTGACGCCGACAACCTCCCTGCTCGCCAAGGACGCCGCCAAGACACACCGCATCGCACTCATTGCTGGACGTCCCAGCCATCCCTCCGGAATGCACGAGTTCCGGGCCGGTTGTCTGCTGTTCCAGAAGGCGCTGGCTGGTGTGCCAAATTTGGAGGTGCAGGTGTATTCCAATGGATGGCCCACCAAGGTCGAAGGCGGCAAAACGGTCGATGACAACGCGGCCTTGGAACGGGTGGATGCCTTGCTCATCTACGCCGACGGCGGTGGCGGACATCCGGCCATCAAGCCGGAGCGCATGGCCTTCATCGATCGGTTGTCCTCGCGCGGGGCCGGACTCGGCTTCGCCCATTACGGCGTCGAGGTGCCCGCCGGCGACCCCGGCGACGCCATGATCCGATGGATTGGCGGGCACTATGAGCACCAATACAGCATCAATCCGATGTGGAGCCCGAAGTTCACCACCTTCCCGAACCACCCGGTGAGCCGCGGCGTGAAGCCCTTCTCCACCCGCGATGAATGGTACGTCAACATGCGCTGGTCCGAGAACGGCCGCCCCGTCACCTGGTTGCTTGAAGACGCTCCCTCCGACGCCGTCCGCAAAGGCCCCTACGTTTACCCGCCAGGACCCTACGCCCACATCGTCGCAGCCTCCGGTCGGCGCGAGGCCATGATGTGGGTGCACGAGCGCATCGACGGCGGCCGCGGCATGGGTTTCACCGGTGGCCACACGCACAAGAACTGGGGCGACCCGAACCAACGGAAAATCTTCCTCAATGCCCTGCTCTGGCTCGCACAAATGGAAGTCCCGGCCGGCGGCGTGGAATCGTCCATCACTGAGGCCGACCTCGCCGGTAATCTGGATCCCAAGAAGTAGGAATCCAGCCCGCTCCAAGGAGGCGACCCCACGAGGGTCCTCGACGCATCGCCTCCCTCGCAGATCCGAAAAACCCTTACCGTCCTTGTCCCAGGGACGGTAGGGCATAGACTTTCGTCGCAATACATGGAGCAAACGGCGTCCCAGAAAAAAGCCCTGAAGATGGTTTCCTGCCCGGTGTGCGGGGCCAAGCAGTTCATCCCCGGCGATCTTGCGCCGCTGGGCACGGTGGCCTGCACCAAGTGCCAAGCCTCAGTCATGATGCCCATGATGCTCCGACAGTATGAACTGCGCTCGGAGATCGCCTCGGGCGGTATGGGTACGGTCTATCGCGCCTGGGACACCGCCCTCGGTCGCGAGGTGGCTGTGAAGCTAATGAAGCGCGAGTTCGCCGAAGATCCGGCCGCCGTGAACAACTTCGCCGTGGAGGCCCGGGCCTGCGCCCAGATCAATCACACCAACATCATCCACATCTACAGCTTCGACTACCACGAGGGCCTACGGTTCCTGGCGATGGAGATTGCTGATGCTGGGAGTCTGGACAGCCGGATCGAGTCCGAGAAAACCCTTCCGGAGCTCGACGTGTTGGACATCGGGATCAAGGTGGCTGGCGCTCTGCAAGCAGCCCTCAAGCGAGGTCTGCTGCACCTCGACATCAAGCCCGGCAACATCCTCTTCAGCGCCGACGGTGAACCCAAGGTGGTGGACTTCGGTCTGGCCAAGAAGGCCGATGCCGACACCGATGCCTATGCCCCGATCTTCGGCACGCCCTACTACATCGCGCCGGAACGAGTGCGGCAGGAGGGAGATACCTTCCTGTGCGACATCTACAGCCTCGCCGGAACCTTGTACCACGCCTTGACCGGGCATGTTCCCTTCGAGGCACCGACGGTCGAAGACGTGGTTGCGGCCCACGTGGCAATCCCGCTGCGCCCTGCAAACGAAGTCCTTTCGACCATTAGCCGAGCCACGAGCGATGCGTTGTCCAAGGCCATGGCCAAGAATCCCGGAGACCGTTTTGCCGGTTACGACGAATTCATCATGGCCCTGACGGCCGCACGCAGCCAGTTGCTGGTGCGTCAACTCACCGGGCGCAATCCAGAACCCGCGGCCACCTCGACGGCGGACGCTGCTGACTCCGCGGCGGCCCCGGCCTCAGGCCGGAGTTGGTGGCGACGCTGAGGGTTCGGATCCTGAGTCTTTCCCAAACAGGCCTCGTTCCCAAAGGCCTCGTTCCCAAAGGTTATCGAGTCTTTCTGGGATTCACGCACCGCCCGACTGCAAGGCGTGCAAACGACCATAAAGGCCGCCACGAACCAGCAGTTCGGCGTGAGTTCCCTGCTCGACAATGCGCCCCGCCTCCATGGCCACGATGATGTCGGCCCGCTGGATGGTGGACAGTCGATGGGCGATGCACAGGGTGGTGCGACCGACCATGAGCGTTTCGAGGGCGGCTTGAACGGCCCGCTCCGACTCGGCATCGAGGGCGCTGGTCGCCTCGTCGAGAATGAGGATGGGCGAGTTGCGCAAGATTGCCCTGGCAATGGCAATGCGCTGGCGCTGTCCGCCGGAGAGTGAATGACCCCGTTCTCCGACCACCGTATCGTAGCCCAAAGGCTTTTCGCGGATGAAGCCATCGGCATGGGCGGCCCGGGCCGCGGCCTCGATCTCGGTGTCGGTGGCCCCAGGACGCCCCATGCGGATATTGGCCCGGATCGTGTCGTTGAAGAGCATCGTATCCTGACTCACCACCGCCATCTGGTCGTGGAGGTCTGAAGAACTCACCTCACGCAAATCGACGCCACCGATCCGGATATATCCCGTCTCCGGGTCATAAAAGCGCAGCAATAAGTTGGCAACGGTGGTCTTGCCCGAACCGCTCTCGCCCACCAAAGCCACCAACGATCCGGTCGGGATAGACAAGGAGAACCCGTCGAGAACCGGTCGATCGGTGTATCGGAACGAGATGTTCTCGAAGGAGACGGTCGCGCCCTGGGCCCTCAATGCTCGAGGCTGGGAAGGTTCCACCACAGAACTGGCCGTCGCCAAAATCGGGAACAACCGCTCACCCGCGGCCCGGCCTTGTTCCAATTGGCTCCAAAGGCGGCTGAGATTCTTGATGGGCTGATAAAGCATGAACAGCGAACCAACGAACGCGGTGAAGTCGCCCGAGCTCGGTCGCTCGCCGGCCGGCAACCGCAGCACGTAGAACAACATGAGACTGACGCCAACCGCTCCGAACGTCTCGATGACCGGACCCGGAATTTCGCTCCCTCGCACGAACCGCATGAACTGACCGGTGATGCGCCGTGAGGTGGCGCTGAAGCGCTCGGTCATGGTGGCCTCTAAGTTGAAGGCCTTGACCACACGGATTCCCGTGAAGGCCTCCTGCATGAGATCGCTCAATTCGGCCGTGTGGGTCTGAGCCGCCTTCCATGAACGCCGCACTTTGCGGCCGTAGATCACCACCGGAACCACCACCAACGGAAA
>SXXZ01000202.1 GCA_005789375.1 Verrucomicrobiales bacterium
ATCCGCCTCGCGGTCGGAGCCCGCGGTCGGGATGTCCTTCTGCAATTCTTGGCCGAGGCCGTCCTCCTGAGTGTCTTGGGCGGTGGGGTGGGGATCGCTGTGGGTTACTGGTTGGCCCCGTTGCTCACTCAGTTGTTCCAGTTCCCCACGCTTATCTCCCAATCCTCGGTGATCCTCGCCTTCACAGTGAGCGCCATCATCGGCATCGTCTTCGGATTCTTCCCCGCGTTGAAGGCGGCGAATCTCGATCCGATCGACGCTTTGCGCTACGAGTAGGCCGAATGAACCCTCCGGCAGCCTCTCTCTCCGCCCTTAAGAGCGCACTGCGAGAGGATCTCCGCAGGCAGTTGCGAGGGCTTGAGGCCGAACTTCGCGAGGAGTGGTCGCTCCGCATTCGGGAAAGATGTTTAGAATTGCCCGAATGGTCCGATTGCCGGGTGGTGGGCCTTTATTATCCCAGAGCCGACGAACCCGATATTTGGCCCTTGGTTGAGCGGGCTTGGTCGGCAGGAAAATGCGTTGTTTTACCCACCTACGATGAATCATTAGCCGCGTATCAATGGTGCCGGATAGACAGTTCCGAGGATTTGATTCCGGGTCGGTTTGGGATCCCGGAGCCTCGGTCTCGGTGCGATCGGATGGATGCCGTGCGACTGGACTTAGCGTTTGTTCCGGGGCTAGGATTCTCGACCGATGGGGGGAGGTTAGGAAGAGGGCGGGGTTTCTATGATCGGCTGCTGGAGTTCTTCCGCGGTCGGAGCTATGGGGTCGCCTTTGATTTTCAGCTGCTTCCGCAAATTCCCCGAGAGGGTCACGACGTTGAACTGACGGGTGTGCTCACCCCATCGGGTAGTCGATTTGTGCCGTCGGGTGTTGCATTGAAACATGGTCACTGAATCCTGGGTTTTCGCGGTCGGAGGCGTGCTGACCGGCACGGGGTTGGCCTATGTCATCTACCGCTTTCGCGAGCGGGCCTTGCGTGCCGAATTATCAATCCGGGAGCGGGAACGGGCCGATCAATCTCGCAAGGAGACCGAGGCTCTCCGCGTCGAGGTCCGTCTGGCAGCCCAGCAAGATCTCAATCGTTGGAGAGCCGATCAGGACCGAGATTTGGAATCTGAGCGTTCGCGTCTGGGCGGCACAGAATCCCGTTTGGCCGAGAGGGAAGCTTCGGTGGGACGTCAGATGGAGCGATTGGTCGAGCAGCAGGACGACGCGCGACGCAGGTCGGAGGCCCTCGACGTGATTCGAGTGCAGTTAGATCAGGATCGTCTCGAGATCCGGCGGTTGTCCGAGGAGCGCAAGAGTCAATTGGAGTCGTTGTCCGGTCTCAGCGCCCTCGAGGCCCGAACGCTGTTGCTGAAGGAGGTTGAACAAGATTCTTCTCGAGATGCCGTCAACCTCAGTCGGCACATCCTTGAAAGCGCGAAGAACGGTGCCGAACAGCAGGCCCGGCGCATCATCGCCACGGCCATCCAACGCTACGCAGGCAAACACACCTACGAGACCAGTACGGCCACCGTGGCCCTGCCGAGCGAAGAAATGAAGGGTCGGATCATCGGCCGCGACGGGCGCAACATTCGTTCTTTCGAGAACGCCACCGGCATCACGGTGTTGGTAGACGACACGCCCAATGCGGTGGTGGTCTCCGGCTTTGATCCAGTCCGGCGCGAAGTGGCTCGGCAGTCCATGGAACGACTGATTCTCGATGGCCGCATCCACCCGACTCGCATTGAGGAAGTGGTCGCTGCGGTCACGGTTGAGATGGAAGACTTCATCCTTCGCAAGGGCGAGGATGCGGTCTACAAGGCGGGCCAAACGGCAGTCCATCCGGACGTGGCCAAAATGCTGGGTCGGTTGCACTTCCGCCACAGTTACTCCCAGAACGTCCTCGAGCATTCCCTGGAGGTGGCCCATCTCTGCGGTTTGATGGCCGCGGAACTCGGAGAGGACATCTTGTTAGCCAAACGATCCGGCCTGCTCCACGATATCGGTAAGGCCATGTCCCACGAGGTCGAGGGCCCCCACGCCAAGGTGGGTGCCGATTTCCTTAAGCGTTTCAATGAGTGCGCCGCCGTCGTGAATGGGGTGGCTTCTCATCATGAAGAAGTACCGCATGAAAACGCTCTGGGTATCCTTGTTGCCGCTGCCGATGCCATTAGTGCCACTCGTCCGGGTTCCCGCAGCGAGGGCATGACCACCTACCTCCAGCGCTTGGAGAACCTCGAGCGCATCGCCTTCGAGTTTCCCGGAGTGGAGCGAGCCTTTGCCATTCAGGCGGGTCGTGAACTGCGGGTGGTGGTGAAGCCGGAGGTGGTCGACGACCAGGCCTCCCTGCGGATGGCGCGTGATCTGGCTCACCGCATCGAGGAGGAATTGCTCTATCCCGGGCAAATCCGCATCACAGTGGTCCGTGAGACCCGTTGCGTTGAATACGCCAAGTAGGCGTCCATTGGTGTTCAGGTGACTCTGGACGGAAAACACAGTTGCTATCGGGGTTGCCTGTGATGGGGTCACACCATGTTCCGAGCCCTGTGCGCTATTGGTCTTGCTTGCATGAGTGCTACCGTTTTTGCCCAGATTCCTGACAATCTTGTGGTCGAGGGAATCCCGCCGATTCCCATCGCATTGAAGCGCGATGCTTCCCGATACCTGGAGTTTCGGACTGCGGCCTTTGCCTCATGGCATCCCACCCGCCGGGAAATGCTCATCGGCACCCGGTTTTCCGACACCCTCCAACTGCATGCCGTCGCTCAGCCAGGTGGGGCTCGTCGCCAGTTGACCTTTTCAACGGAGCCGGTGGCCGGAGGGCAGTTCGAGCCCCGTCAGGGGCGTTTTATCGTCTTCAGCCAAGATGTCGGAGGTGGAGAATTCTACCAGTTGCACCGACTCGATTTGGCGGAGGGTAAGACGACGTTGCTGACCGACGGTCGCAGCCGCAATGGCAATGCCCATTTCTCCCACGACGGTCGCTGGCTCTTCCACAATTCGACCCGTCGCAATGGCCGCGACACCGATGTCTGGCGTTTGGACCCTCTCCGGCCTGAATCGGCTGAGATGATTTTGCAAGTTTCCGGCGGCGGTTGGGCGGTGCTCGATGTGCAGGACGACGGATCCCGGGTGCTGCTGCAAAACCGGCGTTCTATCACCGACAGTGAATTGCACCTGCTGGATGTCGCCACGCGGAAGCTCTCGAGGCTCACGCCCGCCAGTCAGCGGGTCGTCTCGTACGGCTCAGCGCAATTTTCCCGAGACGGTCGGAGCGTGTTTGCGACGACGGACCTGGATTCGGAGTTTCTTCGCCTTGTCCGGATCGATGTAGCCAGCGGCGGCCTCACTCCTTTGGGGAGCAATACTCCAAAGTCGCCGGCCTGGGACATCGAGGCTTTCGAGGTGTCTCCCGACGGTGAGCAACTGGCGTTTGTTTCCAATGAAAACGGGTCTAGTCGTTTGTCGCTCCTGAAATTGAGCTCCGGAAAAGTTCGGGCCGTGTCCGGTATTCCCGCTGGGGTGATGACCGGTTTGGAGTGGCATGAGAATGGTCGCGATTTGGGTTTCAGCTTGGCTCACGCCCAGTCTCCCTCCGACGCCTATTCGGTCGACGTCAAAACTGGCCGCCTAACTCGCTGGACCGAGAGCGAGATCGGCGGGTTGCCGGCGACGGCATTCCGCGAGCCAGAGTTGATCACGATCCCGAGTTTCGACCAGTTGAAGGTCAGCGCGTTTATCTATCGTCCGGATTCCTCGCGGTTCCCGGGGAAGCGGCCGGTGGTGGTGATTATCCACGGCGGCCCCGAATCCCAGTCGCGGCCCGGATTCATGGCTCGCTACAATTATTTTCTGAACGAGTTGGGCGTTGCTCTGGTGGTTCCGAATGTTCGTGGGTCGGCCGGCTACGGAAAACGGTTCCTCACCCTGGATGACGGTTTTCTGCGCGAGGATTCGGTCAAGGATATCGGCGCATTCCTCGATTGGATCGGGACCGATGCGGGGCTCGATCCATCCCGCGTGTCTGTCATGGGAGGTAGCTATGGTGGCTACATGACGTTGGCGTCTTTGGTGCACTTCAGCGATCGGCTACGGTGCGGCGTGGATGTTGTCGGTATTTCCAACTTCGTCACCTTCCTCACCAACACTCAGGAATACCGTCGGGATTTGCGGCGGGTGGAGTACGGGGACGAGAGGGATCCCCAGATGCGCGCCCATCTGGAAAAGATCTCACCGCTCAATCAGGTCGATCGGATCCGGGTTCCGTTAATGGTTGTCCAGGGTAAGAACGACCCCAGGGTACCACTCAGCGAAGCCGAGCAAATGGTCCAAGCGCTCCGAGCCAATGGCCGCACTTGCGCCTACTTGATGGCCCGGGATGAAGGGCATGGATTTGCCAAGAAACCCAACGCTGACTTCCAATTCCTTAGCACGATTTTGTTTCTGCGGGAGCATCTCTTGAGCGGGGAGCCCCTTCGCTAGTACGCCCTAGCTGAGGTTCAATCAGAGCCAACGTTGCGGATTATTTCAGCGGAGGAGGCTGTCGGCCCACTGCAAGCGGAACCACGGAAACAGCACCTCTACGGCAACCAGGCTGAGGAACAGCGTGCTAATGGTGCCGTTGAGCTTGAAGAAGGCGACGTTGACAGATCGGGTGTCCCGCCGGCGCGCCAACAGGTGCTCGGCGAGCAGCAGCGCACCGATGACCATGAGGCCCAGCCAGTAGGCCAGTCTGAAGGCGGCCAGGGCTCCAAAGATGGCCAGCAAGATCCACAGCAGCAGGTGGGCGATGAAGGCGACACCCAGGGCGTTCTTGGGTCCCCAGCGCACCACCAATGAGCGCAGTCCCTGAGCGCGGTCGAATTCGTAGTCTTGGGTGGCGTAGATGATGTCGAAGCCGAAGAGCCACAGGAGAACGGACAGTGCTAGGACCAACGGCACGAAGGCGCTGTGGCTCAGCTTGAGTTTGCCGTCGATCATCGGAAGGAACTCCACGCCGCCCTTCACCGCCAACCAGGCTCCGACCGGGGCGATGGCTAGCGCGATACCGAGCCAAACATGGGTAAAATCGGTGAAGCGCTTGGTCAGCGAGTAAAAGCAAATGAAGAAGAGAGCCACGGGCGACAGGGCAAAGCAGAGCGGGTTCAGCATCCAACTGGCCGCCACCAAGGCCGCGCCGCTGAGCAGGCAGAGGCTCACGGCACTGGTCATGGAGATGGCACCGGCCGGCAGGTGTCGCCCTGCCGTGCGCGGATTCAATGCATCAAACCGACGGTCCACGATTCGGTTGAAGGCCATGGCACAAGTGCGTCCACTGATCATGGCGGCCAGGACTAGCAAGAAGACCCTCCAACCGGGCCATCCATGCTGATCGCGGGCGGCCAGCATCATGGAAGCCAAGGCGAAGGGCAGGGCGAAGACCGTGTGACTGAACTTCACGAACGAGGCCCACTTGGAAAGCAGGGAAATCATCGGAGCGTTTTCTTGGGGGCCGGGCGGAGATAAAGCAGAGACATGGGAAAATGGCTTTGGACGCGGGGCATGGGGCTATTCGATTTCTTCCTGCCAACGCACGGTCAAGCGATGGGTCACCCCCATGTGGTCGAGGACGCGGGCCACGACCGTGTCGGCGACGGCTTCGACCGTGGTGGGCCGATTGTAATAGTGCGGGTTGGCGGGAATGAGCAGCACACCAGCCTGAATGAGGAGTTCGAAGTTCTTCACGTGCACCAGCGAGATCGGGGTCTCGCGCGGCACAAGGATAAGCTTGCGGCGTTCTTTGAGCATCACGTCGGCGCACCGCAGCATGGAATCGGAACTCAATCCGTGTGCGATGCGTCCTAGGGTTCCCATGCTGCAGGGAATGACCACCATGACATCCGGCGGATTGGATCCGCTGGCAAAGGGCAGGTTCATCGAACGGTGGCTGTGGACTTGAGCCCCATCCGGCAGTCGTAGGCCCCCAGGCTGCTCGGCCTCGATGACCTGCGGCGCATACTGGCTGAGCATGACATGGACTTCGTGTTGACGGGGGTCCAACTGGTCCAGCAAGCGCTGGGCATAAATTGTCCCGCTGGCTCCGGTGATGGCGATCAGCAGTCGCATGACCGGCACAGCATGCCGCTAAAGTGCCGGAAGCCAAAGGAGAAGCCGCAGAAGGGAGCGAGCATACCTCAGCCTCGATGATATTTTTTGCAACCTGTCGCTTGAATCCACTCCGCTCGTTCCTAGAGTCCCTGTCTTGCGTCGTTGTCACACATGAGCGAACTGAATTCCGTCCCTGCTGCTGCCACCACTCCGTGGGACATCCCCACTGCACGTTCCCTCTACAATATCGACCGATGGGGGGCCGGTTACTTCGACGTGAACGAGGCCGGAAACGTGGTGGTCACGCCGCTGCGCGAAAAAGGGTCGTCCATTGAAATCGCGGACATCATCGAGGAGGCCCGCGAGCGGAAGTTGCAGTTTCCGCTGCTCATCCGTTTCCAAGACATTCTGCGCGACCGGGTGGCCCACCTGAACAACGCCTTCCGGAATTCCATCACCGAATTTCAATTCAAGGGCAGCTACCGGGGAGTTTTCCCCATCAAGGTCAATCAACTGCGAGAGGTGGTTGAGGAAATCCTCGATGCGGGCAAGGCCTACAATTTTGGGCTCGAGGTGGGTTCAAAGCCTGAGCTGTACGCCGGCATGGCGCTGCAGGACCAGCCCGGAGGCCTCATCATCTGCAACGGCTACAAAGACCAGGCCTTCATCAAGTTGGCTCTGTCCGGCATTAAGCTGGGCAAGAAGGTCATCATGGTGGTGGAGAAGCTCGAGGAACTTCGCCACATCATTACCGTCTCCAAGCAGGTCGGAGTGGAGCCGTTGATCGGTATTCGCGCGCGCCTCCTCAGCAAGGGTTCGGGCAAATGGGCCGAAAGCGGCGGTGAGAATGCCAAGTTTGGTCTGAGTACTTCGGAACTGCTGGCTGCAGCCGAGTTGCTGCGCGCTGAAAATTTGTCGGGCAGTTTCAAGCTGCTGCATTTCCACATCGGCTCTCAGGTGCCGGACATCTTGACCGTGAAGAAGGCCGTGCAGGAGGCGGCCCGTTTCTACGCCAAGCTCAAGAAGATGGGTTTCCCCATCGAGTTCATGGATGTCGGTGGAGGCTTGGGCGTGGACTACGATGGATCCCGCAGCGCCTTCGATAGCTCGACCAATTACACGCTGCAGGAATACACCAACGACATCGTTTATTACATCGCCGATGTCTGCAACGCGGAGGGGGTTGCGCATCCGGACATTGTCAGTGAATCCGGGCGCGCGCTGGTGGCCCACCATTCGGTGCTCGTGGTCGAGGTCTTCGGCTCGATCGACAAGACTCGTCAAGAGATCCAATTCCAATACGGGCCCGATGAGCACCGCTTGGTGAAGGAGATGCTCGATATCCGAGACAACCTCGGAAAGGTCAACAAGCTGGAGTCTTTCCACGATGCGTTGGAACGCAAGGAGGACGCTCACCAGATGTTCACCCTTGGGGTCTTGGAATTGCCGGAGAAGGCCAAGATTGAGACCCTCTATTGGGAAATCTCCAAGGAGGTCGTTCAGTCATTCCGGGGACAAGGCTACGTGCCCGAGGAGATTCAGCAACTGGAGGACAGTTTGGGAGACCAGTACCTCTGCAATTTTTCGGTTTTCCAGTCACTCCTAGACCATTGGGCCTTGGGCCAGTTGTTCCCGGTGATGCCGTTGCATCGACTGCTGGAGCGGCCTACGCGCGAGGGGACTCTGGTGGATATCACCTGCGACTCGGACGGGTGCATCAACAAGTTCGTGGATCTTCGCGATGTCCGCGACACGCTGCCGCTGCATGAACTGCGGGAGACTCCGCAGGGTCAGGAGCCGTATTACTTGGGATTCTTCCTCATGGGTGCCTACCAGGACATCATGGGTGATTTGCATAATTTGTTTGGTCGTGTGAACGAGGTGCATGTCTTCCTCGAGCCCGATGAGCCCTGCGGCTACTACATTGAAGAGGTGATCGAAGGAAACACCATCAGCCAGTGTCTCACTTCGGTGCAGTACGAAGAGGGCGAACTTAAGCGGCAGATGAAGGCTCAGGTGGATGCGGCCATTAAGAGCGACAAGCTCAAGCCGACTGAAGGCATGCGCCTGCTCGATGAGTATGAGCGCGGGCTCAAGGAATACACCTACCTGGATATCCATCCGGCCCCCCTGGCGGGTCATGGGAACGGTCACGGGCGTTAGCTCCGCGGTACCGGGGTTCCGCGGCATCAGGCCTCCGCTCGCTGGGTAGGCTCTGAGGAGGATGAGCTTTCGCGCTGTGCGCGAGGGGGGGTAGTGTTCGCCTCCAAGGCTCGCTCCGGCCCGACACCGCTCCGCTACGGTTTTGGGCCGGCTCCGCGCGGCCGGGCTGATCGCTTTTGGAGTACCCCAACGGGGCACTGCATACCAGCCCGGGGTGGAACCCCGGGTAAGGCAAAGCCAGAACCGATGCGTTCTGAAGGAACGCCGCATAGCGGGGCTTCGCGGTATCAGGCCTCCGCTCGCTGAGTAGGCTCTGGGGAGGATGAGCTTTCGCGCTGTGCGCGAGGGGGTTGGGGTGTTCGCCTCCAAGGCTCGCTACGGCCCGACACCGCTCCGCTACGGTTTTGGTGGGCGGGGCTTCGCGGTATCAGGCCTCCGCGCGCTGAGTAGGCTCTCGGGAGGATGAGCTTTCGCGCTGTGCGCGAGGGGGTGGGGTGTTCGC
>SXXZ01000203.1 GCA_005789375.1 Verrucomicrobiales bacterium
CATGGGTAGTTTGCGCTGAATAAAGAGGGACTCCAGTGAGGCTCGATAACTGGGGGTTGAGCCATCGAGGAGTGCCGCCTTATGGAACTGCTCGGTCGCCTGCTCCAGCTTGCCGTGGGCTCGGTACAGCTGACCCGCTCCAGCGAAGGTTCGGGCCACCGTTTCCCGAACAAAGCCCACGCCGGAAAGGGAGTCGGGTTGAATACTGCTCTCACTTAGGGATTTTCGATCAGATCCCTCTAAACGAACGAATTCTTTGCGATAGCGGTCTGCATCGTCGCTCAAACCGAGGCGCGTGCAGGCGGTAAAAAGCCCAAAAAACGCCTGGGTGTGGTCCGGGATTTGTTGGATGACCTCCTGGAAGCACTCGCGGGCCTTCGCAAAAGCCCCGGCCTGAAGGTAGGATTGTCCGAGCAGGAAACGGCTTTCACCCGGCGCGTCCGGTCGTTGGACCGCCTGCTGAAGGGTGGTTTGAGCTTCCTCAGTTTTCCCAAGGTCGAGTTGGGCACGTCCCAGCCGATTTAATAAGTCGGCGTTGGGAGACCCTCGTTTCAATGCCTCCTGAAACAAACGGACGCTCTCGTCGATCTGACCTTTGTCGTAGGCAATCCGAGCTTGAATCTCGTAAACGTCTGCCTGATTGGGGTTAAGCTCGATGCAATGCCGGAGATGCCGGAGTGCTTCATCGGCCTGACCGATATTGAAGTGGGCCGAGCCCAGGAGAGCGTAAACCAACGGATCGCTGGGATACTGGGTGGCCAAAGCATTGGCGACCGCAACGGCATCCCGTTTTAGGGTGGCTGTTTCTATTTCAGGCTCGGGCTTCGCAGTGGGTCCCTTGGCTAGGCTGTTGGTCGGGGAAGCGCCGAGGATGAGAGTCAAACCGATGCTCAGGACGGGTGCAATCCACGCTGAAAGCACCCTCGCCCCGAAAGGTTTCCGCAAGTTAGGTCTGGCGAGCGCCAAGGGCATTCAAGTGGCGTGTTAGAAGGGCGGTGGTGACTTTATTAGCCTTCTGCGACCGACTAGCACCCGTCAAGGGAATTGCCTGCTCTCAGGCTGCGACGCAGGTACTTCGGCCGGCAGATTTAGAAGCGTGTCGATGCAAACAAAGACACCAGGAGGGGGGCTTCAGCGCAGACGGAGTCGCAGGCGGAAATATCTCTGAGCGTCGGTGCTGACAGGGACCGTCCAGCGGAGCGTTTCGAGGCCATCGCCAAAAACCGGAATTCCCGAACCACTGGTCATTGGGATGGGCTGCCACTGTTCCAGATTGCTAGACTGTTCCAAGAAGGCGTCGGCTCGGTCGGCCGACAGGGGATGGGCGAGGGACAGACTGATAGCACCGTCGCTCCCCAACCGGAAGGAGGAGCGATGCAGGGTGGGTTGGTCTTGGGGGTCGGTGTCGCTGGTTCCTTGGAAGTATTCCTCCAGAGCATTCCATCCGTCACCGTCGCCGTCGGTCGTTGGGGAACCGAGGAAAGGCCGGGAATCCGAGGTGCCGGGAGTGCCGCCGGTGACCGTACTAGGGCGCCATTGGGTTGCTTGGGCGGGGTCGCGGCCTTCGGTGGAGGTTCGCAAAGTGAGGGATGAGCCACGCCCGTCGGCTTCGGTGGGCCACGGCGGCGAATCGTCGTAGGAGGTGAGCACAATCAATCGGCCTGAGGGGGCCAGCAGACGCACGGTTCCACCGCCGTGGCTCAGGCGTCCGGAGAAGGGGGCGAGGACTCGAGGGAGTCGACCGTAGCGAGCCTGGAATGCCACGGGGTCGGCGATGAACACGGCCCGCTCGCCGGGTCTGAGGATGGCGCCACTCGGGACCACGGCGTCGATGTCGCCCGACAAGCGGCTCCCGCCGATCAAGGCCCAATGGTTCGTGCCCCGATGACTAATTTCGACGAAGGACTCGGCGTCGTTGGTGCTCGGGTGATAGTGAATCTCGCTGACCTCCAGGTCGGTCTCGGCAGCGACGGTTTCTGGGGTCAGAAAGAGTGCTTCGCTCCCAGCGGAGGCGCCTGAGCCAATGCGGCGTTGGGCTCGGATTCGCAAGGAATGTCCGAGGGAAAGGGGCTCTGTGTAGGCAAGGGCGGTGTGGGTGGGTTGGCCGTTTGAGGTCAGCGGATCCGAGCCGTCGGTGGTGTAGAAAAGGTCGGAGCCTCCGCTCAGGGTGATCCGGGTTCCGGTCGGTAACACACCGCCGGCAGGATTTAAGGTCACGGCCGGGGTTGGGATCGGTGTCTCGAGGCCGACCCGCCGGAAGCGGGCTAGGGCGATGGCGTGGATCCGGGGCCAATAGGTGGTCTTCATCCAGGCCATTTCGGTGATCCAGTCGCTGCGTTTGAGGGGCGTGGTCTGTCGGCTGTCGCCCCAGCGCGCCGACTCCGCGACGATGCTGCGGTCGATTTCGGCCTGGCGACGCTCCCAACGAGCGCTGTTTTGTAATGGGGTCAGCAGACCGAAGCCTTGCGTGAGTTCGGAGACGCGCGCGGCGAATCGGGCGCGAAAACGGGCGTTCTCGCGGAGCTTGGAGTAGAGGAAGGCGGGGGAATCCTTGGGTCCGCTGACCGACTCGAAGGCTTCGCCCGTGTAGGTCTTGGTTTCGGTCAGAGAGAGGTTCGAGATTTCTTGGTCCCAGGTGAAGAAGCGGAATCCGCCGCGGTTGCCATCGCGACTGCGGGCGCTCCACCAGTTGTGGTTCGGCCAATCAATGGCGCCCGAATAAATGTGGAGGATCATGTAGTCGATGAGGCTGTCCACCTCCAGATGGACCGGCATGGCTGGGTCGCGAGTGCCGTCACTCCGTCGACCCTGAAGTTTCCAATAGGCCGCATCGGAGCTGAACCCGGATGTAGCCAAGGTCATCATGGCGTCCCACGCCGTGCGATGGCCGCTCTCCACTTCACCGACATCCTTGATGATGTCGTAGTCGTCCGGACTTCCGCCGAAGTTTTCCGACAACCAGGCCGCTTCGGTTCGCTCGGCCAGATTGTATTGCCCCCAGTAAAGTCCGTTGAGAAACAGATGCACGTAGCGGCTGTGTCCGCAGGGCCAGCCCAGAGCCTGCTGGGTGTCTTTCATCCAGACATCCCGGAGGTAGGTGGCCTTCTTGCGGGTCCAAGGTGTGGCATCTTCGACGGCCCAACTATCGGTGGATGAGGCTCGCAAGGTGAGTTCGTCGAACGAGGTGACCCGGGTGTCGTTAAACAGCGGGAATCGGAGTCGGGAGGGGCCGTAATCGCGGGAGAAATTGAGGCGGAAACTGTGTTTACGCGCATGCCAGTGTTGTCGGCTCAGACCGCCGTGAATCCGCAGTCCGGCGTCGATCTGGAAGCCGGGTCGTGGGCTCGACTCAGAGCCTGCGGGCTCGAGCCACTCGGCCGACGCGGGTCGAACCCACTGCGACCCTTGGCTCGCGCTGTTGGGATAAATCCCGGTGGCGGCGTCGAACAGATCGTTCACGTCAGCGGTGATGCACACCGACGGCAAAGACCGGATTGCCTCGGCGATCCCGTAGCCCGGCGAAGTGGTCCGAATCACGTCGGGATCCATTTCGTAATCGGCCGGGACCGGTTGGCCGGGCATGGGGCCATAGGCGCCGTAGACGCCCCAAGTAGTCGGGTAGCCGGGCGGTTGCGCTGATTGGCGTTCGACTTGGTCGGCGAACAAATAGGTGTGGGTTTGGACCGGAGAGGGTTCCTGGTCGGCCGCAAAGGCCATCGCTCGGACGGGGCCGCTGCGGGAAACCAGGATCTCGACGGAGGCCACGCCGGAGGCAGGATCCGGATCGACCCGGGTGCCATGGGTGGCGGTTGGCGTGCTGCCATCCAGGGTGTACTGCAGCCGTGCTCCCGGGGTGGAGCTCGTCAGGCCGATCCGGATGGGCCCGGAAAGGAATCCGCGCCCCTTGGAGAAGGTCGGTGCGCCGGTGAAGCCGGAGATGCCGGGGCCGTTGGGGTCACCCGGGCTGGGAGTTGTGAAGAAACGATGACCCAGAGACTGGCCCATGCGCAGTTCCGCCTGGATCAAGAAATCCGATCCCGCCGCTCGGTCGTTCAGCCCCTCGAGGGCCAAGAGATTAGGGCCGGTCTGTAGCGGCCATGGGGGTGATGCCGACAGGTGCCAGGTGACCCGTCGCAGTCCCTCGGCTTTCGAGCGGGACCGCTGGACCGGGACATTATCGCGAGCCACCTCGTGGCCATTAATCCATGCACGAATTCCATCGTCGTATCGCAAGTTCAGTTGCAGCCAGTCGGGAAGCCCCCCGCCAGGAATTGTGAATGGGATGCGCAAGCGGGCTTGTGGCGTCACGCCTTGCATCTCTCTCGCCAGGTCGGTTCGGATCCACGAGCGGTAACTGCCGATCGAGGTCGCCGGCAGGCCCGCGGCCAGGGCCTGGATGTCCGTGCCCGAAAGGGCTCCGGCCCAGATGGCTATCTCGTCGAGCTTGCCCGGGTAGGAACCACTGCCGTTGGCTCCACTGCCCAACCACAGCGATCGGATCGCCGGGAGTGGGATCGCTCCCGCGCCGCTGTGCCATAGGATTCCATTTTGCCAAATCTCCTTTCGAGGCCCGTCCTTGAGGAAGACATAATGGTTCCATTGGCCGCGCCAGCGGGAGGAGTCCAGTTCCTGGCGCGAGATACGGGTGTCGCCGGCACAGCATCCGGAGGTGTCGAAGTAGATGACGTTGTCGGACCAAGGCAGGTGGACCTGGATGCTGCGCGAATCGCTGGAACCCGCTCCGCTGTCGAACCAGAACACACTGTGGCTCATCGGGAGCTTCGCCCCCCCGAAGGTCCACAAACTGATCGTCACGCGGTCTCGGGCCTGCAGCAGGTCGAAGGCCCCTTGGGCCGCGGCGTCCACCCGGACGGAGGCTCCAGTGCCGCCCGAACCCAAGTCCAAGGCCCGGTCGCCAGGCTTACCGGATCGTCCACCGCCCGAGGCGGTGAACCCGGCCGGGCCGATGAGTGTTCCATGGGCCTTGCGCCCGCTGGAGTCGAAGGCGGTCCGCCCTTGCGAGATGTCGTTGAACGTCCAGTAACCCAGCAAGGTCTCGCCAAGATCTTCAGACAAGTCGTCGTAGCCGACGGCGGCGGTGGCGGGTAACCAACCGGAGTCATCGAAGGGCTCTTGGATACCGTTCCAATCGACGTCGTTGGCGGGGGGCGAAGGAAGGCTCAGTCGGGAAGCTCTCGAATCCTCTACCCGCAGTACCGCTGTTTCCCGAAGCCCGGTACCGAAGGAGACATCCGGACGCTGCGGTGGATAGCTGGGGGTGAAGGCCGTGGTCGGGGTATTACCTGTGGGCGGAAATAGGGCGAGGTATTCGCCATTGGCGTTGAGGTTGAAATTGGAGTGCAACGGTCGCCCGGCAATGGCGCGGTTTTTGCCTGAGGCGAAGACCAACAGACGCCCCCCACCCTGCAACACCACCCCTTCCGGAAAACGCCATTGTCCCGAGGTGTTCGCTCGATCGCTCAGACGCCAACCGGCGAGATTCAAAGCCTCTGGCCTCGGGTTGCTGATTTCGATCCAGTCGGAGGTGTCGCCGTCTTCGTCGCGCAGTCCGGTGGCGTTATCGGCGAGGAATTCTGAAAGAACCGCCTGGGTGCGTGCAGTGAAGGTCCACCCGCTCACTAGGCCAACCAAGACAATGCGGCCGAGTCGCAACAGAACTCCTGGGACAAAGGGGCGCATGGCTGTCTGGGTACTCTACCGAGAGCTCGGCATGATGTCTTGCCCCAACCGGAGTGAAGCGCCATGAACTGGAAATCAGCCCGTTATCGGGCCGGCGGAAGAGCGGCCAGAATGGCATCCCAGAAGTGGATCCGTTCTTCGATGGCAGCCGAGGCGGCGGCTGCGGCTTCCTCCCACTTTCGGGGATCCTCTCCGCACAGTCGTTCCATCATCTGACGAGCCAGTTGCCCGTGATGACCTCCGTCGAGTGCGATGTGCCGCTCCAAGTAATAGCGCAATAGCCCGAACTGAGACTCGCCAGAACTGACCAGCGAGGTGACCAAGGGTAGAAACATCTCCGGGATCACATCTTCGCGTCCGTAAGTGAAGGCGGCGGCCGTCTCATGAATTTGGCCGGTGCAGGCGAGCTTTAAGGTGAACCCCGTGAATTGGCGGACTCCGGGCGGCAGACCGGGTTTTGCGAGGACCGACTCCGGGGATTCGCCGGCCTGGATGGCTCCGAGAAAAGTATCGATGGCCGAAGTGTCGGCGCCCGCCTCCCGCATGGCCCGGTGATAAAGTTCGAAGTGGCTGGAGCGCCTGCCCTCTGGTCCGAGGTCGGATTCTTCGCCGCAGACAATTTCGTTGATGAGGAATCGAACTTCCGGATTTCCCACGGGCATCCAGGGAAGAGTCACACAAGTCAGGTCCCGTTGCAGACGCTTGAGCAACGACATGAAATCCCAGACAGCAAAGACATGGGACTCGAGGAAGGTGCGAATCGCAGCCGGTCGGTCCACACGCTGGTAGATCGGGTGCTGTAGCAAACGCAGGCGCACCGCTTCCGTCCTAGAGTGAATGATGTCAGGATGAGTCTCCATGAATGATGCGAACAGCTAAACCAATGCCTCGAAAGTTCACCCGGGTCAATGCGGTGGAGAAAAACGGTCAACGAAGGACCGTGTTGGACTCAGTCGTTGGGGCGGTCCGTGTCTGCGGTGGGCCTGCTCTGCGATGTTCCATGTCTGCGGACGTGGCGCTTTCGGAGAAATCGCCTTACCTCGGAGGTGCGTGGGTGAGGTGGATTTTTGGGAGGACTCTCTGCTGTGGCTGGATGAGCTTCCGAGGTAGGGACCGATCTCCGAGCGGTCCGGCGCCGCAGACGTGGGTGTTTTCGGAGAAATCGCCCAATCACGGAAGTGTTCTGGGAATGCTCAGTCAGCGGTGGCCTTGGATGGATGCACCCGGCGATCCCCCGAACCGTACTTGGGAGCGGGGAGTGAGAGTCAGATCCTGATCGGTGAACTTCAGGGTGTAGGTCGTTTGGAAGGGGGTGCCGCGGGCACAGATCTTAACGGTCCACGTGTCGTCCGAGGTCCACGCAGCGCTGGCACCGAGGGCTTCATCCCCGAAAGAGCCGATGGTCCCGCGCGGGGCGTCGCCCAAATGGCCATGGCCGGTCATCCAGCGGGCATGACCGCAGCGCAGCGACTCTGTCTTGCCAGAAAAAGTGCGGGTCAAGAGCCACCCCTCGGGCCCGGAGGTCTCCAGGGTGAGCGATTCGAGGCCACTGTCATTGGTCCCGAATCGGAAGGTCTTGCCCAGCACGGTCGCCGCGACGGGTGAGGTGGTGCCGCCCGAGGGCAGGCGCACCTGAAGGCCGAGCAAGCGACGCTCGAGGCGTTCCCGGGCAGGGGCATCGCTTTTAAGAGGGCCCTTGTGGAAGGCCGGCAGCAGGGTGTTCCAGAGTTGGTTGAGCAGGCCCGCCATGTCGCCGACGCCGCTGGTGACCGCGATGACCGCATCCTGTTCCGGCAAGACAATGCAGAACTGACCAAAAGCCCCGTCGCCGCGGAAGGCCCCATGCCGACAGCGCCAGAACTGGTAGCCGTAGCCATGTTCCCAATCGCTTTCCGGGTTGCTGCCGTTGGACATTTGCCGAGACGTCGCGGTGCGGACCCAGTCGGCGTCGATCCGTTGTCGGCCCTCCCACTTCCCGCCTTGCAAGTAAAGTTGCCCGAACTTGGCGATGTCTTCAGTGCGCAGTCGCAAGCCATAGCCGCCCAAACTAATTCCCTGGGAATTAGTGTCCCAACGCGCCCCGGTAATACCCAAGGGAGCAAAGAGGCGCGGTTGTAAGTATTCGAGCGTCGTCAGCCCGCTGACCTTCTGGACCAGGGCGGACTGCATGAAGGTGGCCGGCGTATTGTATTTGAAATGGGTGCCCGGCTTGTGGGGAACCGGTTGAGCCAAGAAAGACCGTGCGGAAATCTGACCGGGAGCGATTGCAGGCTCGTCTTGATGCCCGGTGCTCATGGTTAGGAGGTCCCGGACCCTCATGCTCTGGAGGTTGGCGCTGGGTTTTTCTGGGCCCTCCGATCCCAAGTGCTTCAGCACGAGATCATCCACCCGCAGCAATCCCTCTCCAACCGCCAGGCCGACCGCGGTCGAGGTGAAGCTCTTACTCAGCGAATACAGCTCGTGCGGGGTTTCCGCGTCATACGGGCCCCACCAACCCTCGGCCACCACATGCCCGTGTCGGACAATCATGAGGCTGTGCACCTGTTCCACCTGGTCGAGGGTCTCGATGGCCGACAGCAGCGCGGCCGAAGAAACCCCCTGACGCTCCGGAGTGCTGCGCGGCAGGTGGGCCGTAGCGGCCTGAAGGCTGGGGCCCGAGTGGAGAATCCAGGCGACCGTTGCGACCGCCCAGGCCTGAAACACTCGGCTGACTTGGGGTTTTTTCATACCTGAGGGTGGTCTTGAACCGATTCCATCGACAAGAACGGTCCGTGTTCCCAATTCTCGAGTTCGAAGCACAAAAGTTTCAACAGAGGGTTGCGGCGAGAGCTCCGTCGGTTCTTGGCCGATGGGGCCAGCCGACTCAAAACTATTCCTGACCTCGTGGCCCAACTGCAGGGGATTAGTCGGCACTTCGAGACACAATCTCGAGTGCGTTGCCAGGTCGACGACTCCATTGCTGGTTCTCCAATCCTTTCATCCGAGGTGCTCTTCAGATTGTGCCGTTTTACCGAGGAACTGATAGGCAATGCCATTCGCCATGGTGGAGCCCAGACGGTGCGGATCCATTTGGAGGCTGACGCCGCGCTTTCCACGGTTTGGGTGACCGTGGAAGATGATGGGATGGGGTTCGACCCCGATAATCATTCCAAAGGATTTGGTCTTCAGAACATGAGCGCATTTGCCCGTCGCTCTAAGGGGTCTTTGAGCCTCGTGCGGCGTCAACCGCGAGGCATGAGCATCCGGCTCAGCATCCCGGTCACTCCTGGAAAAGAGGTTGCCGTTGTTTATTCTGATTCTTCGGGCGACGTCGCTCAGTGAGAGTGGCTCCCCGGCCTTGGCGGCTGAAAGGGAGCTGAGAGCCTAGACCCTTCAAGGCTGCTTCCAGACGATCCGCGCCACGCTGTCGTTGGTGGAACTCTTGGTGCCGCCACCATGAGTGATAAAGTAAAGGGCGCCGTCCTTGCCGAGTTGCATGGCCAAGGGGCCCGCCGGCAGACCTTGCAGGAAGGCCTCGCCCGGACCGGTCTTTCCGGTCTTGGGGTTCACTGGGGCCGTGCGTATCGATTTGCGGCTGAAATCGGCATAGAAAAGTGCTCCGCGGTACTTCTCGGGGAAGCCCTTGCCCGAGGCGCTGGCCCGGTAGATCAAAGCCCCGACGCAGGAAGCACCGGTGTTGCGCGGATAATGAAACCAAGGGTCAGTGAAGCCGTCCACGTGGTTGGTGCGGGTGAGGGTTTGCAAGCCGGGTCCAAAGACCTTCGGCCAGCCGAAGTTGGCTCCCGAAACGATGCTGTTCACTTCATCGAAGTCATCGGTCAGGTCCCCGCCGTTCTCGGCCTCCAAAACGAGGCCCGTCGGTGCGTCGTAGGTCAGAGACCACGGCTGGCGGTGTCCGCGGGTAAAGACGCGCGGGTCGGCACCGGCGGTATGCACGTGCGGGTTGTCCTTGGGCACCGAGCCGTCAAAACCGATGCGGAGAACTTTTCCGCGCGGGTCGCCCAGCGATTGGGCCTTGTTGTTCGGGTCGTCGCAGTACTTGCGGAGATTGGCGTTTTGGTTGTTCTCGCCGGTGGTCACGTAAAGCACCCGCTCTTTCGGATGGGCCAGCAATGCGCCGCCCACGTGCTGACCGGCTTGATCGCCTTCCCATTCCACCAGCGACTTCTCGCTGGCCGGGTCAATCCGCGACGCGGCCCCGCTGCCGGTCACAGTCCAACGCGAAACCCGAGCCACGTATTTGTCCTTCGGGGCATTGGTGAGATGGTAGGCCAGAAACACATGCGGAGTGCGCGGAAAATCCGGATGGAAGGCGATGCCGTGCAGTCCGCGATCGCCGCTGACTTCCGTTGCCACCGAGCCGACCGAGTGTGCGGCGCGCGTGGCGGTGTCGATGCGCCAGAGTTGGCCCGTGCGCCCGGTCACCCAGGCGGCTCCGTCCGGAGCAAAGGCCATTTCCATGGGTTCGCTGACCACCTCAGGACCGGCGACGGTTTCGATGCCGAAGCCTGCTGGGAGATTCACCTCGGCCAGGGCAGCAGAAGAGAACGTCAGGGTGGCGACCACGGCCGCGAGGATATGAGTGCGGTAAGACATAATGTTCGGGGAACTTCCAAACATTGGAGAGCCAATGGATCGGAAGCAACCCCCGCAGTGGGCTCGTGAGATGGAAATTCGGACTCCGGACCGATCAGCATCAAAATTCCCTGGCCGAGAATTTTGCAAAAATCACACCGCCGTCGTTGACGAACCTACGTCGTGAGAGGCATCACCCTTTCAAGTTCTCCCTCGTTTCCTGTTGTTGCCTTCAATTTCGAGCCCTGATTCAGACCTTATGAGACTTCCAACCGTGTCCCAACTCACCCTGCTTCTGATCTCAGCCCCCATCGCCGCTCTGGCCGCCTCGGGCACGGTGATGCGCACGATTCACTCTCAACCCAGTTGCGTCATCGCCACCAAGCAAGTGGAGGTGGCGGTCACCCGCCGCGGGGGTCACATGGCTCCGGTCACCTTCTTCCGTGACAGCGACCGACCGGTGCAACCTTACCACATCACGCCGTGGCAGGATGAAAAGCCTTCGGCGATGCCCGCACCCGTGCTCGTGACCCTGCGCGGTGATTTCTTCTGCCTGCCCTTCGGAGGTAATTCGGAACCCGTCGCCGGTGAGAAGCACCCGCCCCACGGTGAAATCGTGGGCGAACCGTGGAAGGTGTTGGGAACGCGCCGCACCGGAACGGTCACGACCTTGACCCTAGACATCGAGACCCGTGTTCGCGCGGGGCGTGTGACCAAGGAGTTGTCATTGGTAGACGGTGAGAACGCGGTGTACACCCGACATACCCTCCAAGGGTTTTCCGGGCGGGCTCCAGTGGGGCATCATGCCACTCTGGCCATGCCTGAGAAGGAAGAGTCGGTGCGCATTGCCACCAGCGCCTTCCGCTGGGGAATGACCTGTCCCTCCGTCTTCAGCGATCCGAAGCAGCGGGAATACCAATCGCTCCTTCCGGGTGCCCAGTGGACAGATTTGACGCGGGTTCCTGTCGCTTGGAAGGGAGCGCCCGATGCCGACTTGACCCGATTGCCCGCCCGATATGGCCACGCCGATCTCGTCCAACTCTTCAATGAACCGTGGGACAAGACCGGAGGTCCCGCCTGGACGACCGCGACCTTCACCGACCAGGGGTATTTGTGGTTCGCACTCAAGGATCCGGCGGTGCTCCATAGCACCGTTGTATGGATAGAGAACCATGGACGTCACGGGCATCCGTGGAAGGGTCGCAACAACTGCCTGGGTCTGGAGGATGTGACGGCTTACTTCGCCGATGGCCTGGCTGCATCGACTCAGGATAATTTGTTGAACCGACAAGGCATACCGACCTCCCTCGCATTGAATCCGACCCAGCCTACCTTTGTGAATTACATCCAAGGGGTCGCGAAAATTCCGTCGGGATTCGACGTTGTTCAGAAGCTTGAATTTGCTCCCGGTGCTGTGACGTTCTTCTCGGCCTCCGGTCAGCGTGTGACCATTGCGGTGCATCATGAATTCGTGAGGACCGGAACGCTTTGAATTCACTCTTCCATCCCGCACCACACCCTCTCATGAAGCACTTCCCACGCGTTCTCATTGCTTGCCTCCTCACTCTCTTGGGCGGATGCGGAGACAAGGCGGCCGATTCTAGCCACCCGGCCGCCTCGGCCTCGAAGGCGCAGGGAGTTATTGGCGTCTCGCTGCTCACCCTCGACAACCCCTTCTTCAAGGTCATCGGAGACAGCATCACGGCCGAGGGTAAGAAATACGGCTACGAGACGGTCGTGGTTAGCGGCGACAAGGACGTCGCCAAGCAGGGAAATCAAATCAAGGACTTCATCGTCAAGAAGGTCAGCGCCATCGTGCTGAGCCCCTGTGATTCCAAGTCGATCATTCCGGTCATCCAGGAGGCCAATGCGGCCGGGATCCCGGTGTTCACCGTGGACATCCCTTGCAATGAACCCGGTGTGAAGATCATCACGCAAATCGCCACCGACAACGAAGGCGGCGGACGGGAAGCCGGTCAGGCCATGATCGAGGCCCTCGGCGAGGCCGGCGGCAAGATCGCCGTGCTGCATTTCAAGCAGGCCGAATCTTGCCAACTGCGCGTGAAGGGGTTCATGGAAGTAATTCGCGCGCACAACGCGGGCGGCAAATCGAAGATCGATGTGGTCACCGAGTTGGAGAGCGGTGCGGCTAAGGATTTGGGATACAAAGCGGCCGAGGATGCCTTGCAGGCGCACCCGGATCTTCGCGGCCTCTTCGCTATTAACGATCCGGCCGCACTCGGTGCCCGCGCAGCGCTGGAAAAGGCGGGCAAGACCCAAGTGATCATCATCGGTTTTGATGGTCAACCCGAGGGCAAGCAGGCCATCAAGGACGGCAAGATCTACGCCGATCCGATCCAATTCCCCGACCAAATGGGAATCCGCATGGTCGATGCGATTCTGCGCCACTCCAAGGGCGAGACGCTGCCGGCGCAAATGCTTATTCCGACACGCCTCTACCGAAAGTCCGACGCCCAAAAAGACCCCACCCTGCACTAACACATATCCATCCATCGACCCATGAGCCAATCCCAACATTTCCTGCACGAACTCGTCGGATCCATGTCCCAGGGGGCCGATGGCAATCCCACCGTGGTAATGGTCGAGGCGGCCTTCCGGCACCATGGACTGCACTGGCGCTACATCAACATGGAGGTCTCACCTGCGGACCTCGGGACGGCCGTGAAGGGGGCCAGGGCCATGGGTTTTCGGGGTTTCAATTGCAGCCTGCCGCACAAGGTGAGTGTGATCGCCCACCTCGACGGCCTGGGTCAGTCGGCCTCGGTCATGGGTGCCGTGAACTGTGTGGTACGGCGGGACGGTCGCCTCATTGGTGAGAACACCGATGGAAAGGGCTTCCTCAAGTCCCTGCAGTCGATGATCGATCCTCAGGGCAAATCGGTAGTGCTCTTCGGGGCCGGTGGCGCCGCGCGGGCCATCGCCGTGGAGCTAGGTCTGGCGGGCGTGCGCCACATCACCATCGTGAACCGCTCCGAGCAGCGCGGGGCCGAATTGGTGAACGTGTTGCGCGAACAACTCCAACTGGAGGCCCAGCTGGTTGTCTGGGGTGGTGATTACACCGTGCCGGAAGGCACCGACGTGGTGATTAACGGCACGTCCATTGGGCTCTATGACCCCGAGGCGCGACTGGCGATCGACTTGGATTCGCTTCGCCCGGGCATGATTGCAGCGGATGTGGTTTTCAACCCGGTTCGTACACGATTCTTGATCGAGGCCGCCGCCCGGGGCTGCCGCCCGCTCGACGGATTGGGCATGCTCGTCAACCAAGGCATCGTGGGTATCCAATATTGGACCGGCATTGATCCTCAGCCTGAAGTGATGCGTCAGGCCCTGGAGTCCGCCATGGGCGTATGAGCCCGTCGAGTCCGTCCGTGCTGCCGCGGAGTTCGACGAATCCGACGAACCCACCCCTGTTGTCCCTAAGCGGGATCGTGAAGTCCTTTCCCGGTGTGCGAGCCTTGCGTGGGGTGGACCTGCGACTCGATGCCGGAGAGGTCTTGGCCGTGCTCGGTGAAAACGGCGCGGGCACGAGCACCTTGATGAAGATTATCGGAGGGGCCCACACCGCCGACGCAGGCACCTTGGCGATCGACGGACAGGAGCAACGATTCCAATCCCCGCAAGAATCCCGCGCGGCCGGCGTGGCGGTCATTTATCAAGAGTTCAACCTCGTTCCGGCGCTCACGGCGGTGGAGAACATTTTTCTAGGCCAGGAAGAGACCACGGGTGGCTTCGTGGCCCGCCGCCGCGAACGGGAGCAGGTGGCGGCCCTGTTTCAACGGATGGGAGTCGCGGTGGACTTAGAGGAGCCCTGTCGCCGACTCAGTACCGCCCAGCAGCAGTTGGTCGAAATTGCCAAGGCCTTGATTCACAAAGCCCGGATTTTGGTCATGGACGAACCCACGGCCGCGCTGACTTCTCACGAAGTGGAGAAGCTCTTCGCCCTCATGGGTGAATTGCGGCGTCAGGGCATGGGGATCCTCTACATCAGCCACCGGTTGGAAGAGGTGTTCACCATCGCTGACCGTGTGACTATTTTGCGCGACGGGGGCAATGTCTCCGACTGCCCGATTCATGCGATCACCCGCGATCAAATGATCGAACGCATGGTGGGTCGACCCCTGGACCAGGAGTTCCCGTCCCGTCGTGTGACTCGGGGCGGTCCGCGGTTGGAGGTGTCGGGCTTGCGCCGGGGAAAGGCCGTCCAAGGCGTTTCCTTTCAGGTGCACCGGGGTGAAATAGTGGCGCTGACCGGATTGGTTGGGGCAGGTCGTACCGAGACGGTCCGGTTGGTGTTCGGGGCTGATCCGAGAGACGCCGGAGAAATTCGACTCGATGGCCAGGTGCTCGATATCCGCTCGCCCCGCGACGCCATCGAGGCCGGAATGGGTCTCCTGACCGAAGATCGCAAACTACAAGGCCTGGTGCTGAGGCATTCGGTCCGAGAAAACTTTAGCCTGCCCAACTTGCGGCGGTGGTGCCGTCGGGGCTTCGTGCAGCATCGGCGGGAGCGCGCCGAATTGGACCACTAC
>SXXZ01000204.1 GCA_005789375.1 Verrucomicrobiales bacterium
GCGCTTTGACGGTTACTACATTCTTTCGGACCTGATCGGGATTCCCAACCTGACCCAGCGCTCCATGCAGCAACTGCGCGCTCTGGCCGAGCGTCATCTCTTCGGGCTGCGCAAAGCCAAAGGCCCGGGCAGCACGAAGTCCGAATCGATCTGGCTCGGGATCTTCGGATCCCTAAGCGGCGTCTATCGAGTGTTTCTCTTCGCGGGCATCCTCTTGGTCATCGCCGACCAGTTCTTGTTGCTCGGCCTCATTATGGCGGCGGTGTGTGCCGCGGTGTGGGTCGCCACGCCTGTCGTGCGCCTGGGCAGCTACCTCGGATCCGACCCCTCCCTCGGTCGGCATCGTGCCCGAGCCATCGCTGTGACCCTCGCGCTGGCCAGCGTGTTGCTGGTCTTCTTGCAGTTCATTCCGTTCCCGAGCCATTTCCGGGCCCCCGGTGTGATCCAGAGCCGCCAGTGGATGGAACTCCACAGCCGGACTGCCGGAAAAGTGATTCGTCTTTTGGCGCAACCCGGAGCGGCGGTGCAAACCGGGCAACCGCTGGTCCAGATGGAGAATCCCGAAATCGAGATCCAGCTGGCGGGGGCTCGAGCAGGCCTGGTCGAAGTGGAGACTCGGATCCGCCAGGCGCTCCACGAATCGACGCCGAATCTCAAACCGCTGGAGAGCCTCAAGAATTCCGTGGTCAAGACCATCGAACGTCTGGAACGCGAGCAATCCGATCTCACCGTGCGCGCCTCGCAAAATGGACTGTGGTTGATTCCCGAGTCCGAGGGATTGATCGGCCGCTGGATGGCCAAGGGCGGAGTCATCGGGGCGCTGATCGACACCAACGGCTTCCAGTTCCAGGCCACCATTCTTCAGGAGGACGGCGACCGGATCTTCCAACGACCGCCGACCGCTGCCGAAGTCCGTTTGAGCGGAGAAGCCGACCGACGCTTGCGTGTGGACGGCATCCGGGTCATCCCCGGCGAACAACGCCAACTGCCCTCGGCGGCATTGGGTTGGAGAGCCGGCGGCCCCGTTCCCACCTCAGCCCGTGACAACGAAGGGCGTCAGGCGGCCGAACCCTTCTTCGAGGTGAACGGAAATGTCTCCGACCCGGCGGGAGCCCTACTGCTGCACGGCAAGGCCGGCTGGATCCGATTCGACCTGCCCAACGAACCGCTCCTGCCCCGGTGGATCCGTTCGCTGAGACAACTCCTGCAAACACGCTACCAGGTGTGACCACTCCGACCGAGTTCTACCGTCGCACCGACTACCGATCTCCGGCCTCGCTGCCCAAGGGAGTCGATGCCTGGGCCAACCGATGGATCGGAGCCTACCGTCGCCGAGGCGGCGCACTGAACCAACTCCGTCAACGCGCCACGGAGACGGAAGTCCTGTGGGGCCAGATCCAAGACTGCACGGACCACCAATTGAGGGTCCGCATTCTGGAACAACGCGAGATCATCCGTCGCGGTGGACGGGCCGCGGAATCGAATCTGCTTCCGGCGCTCGCAGCCATTCGGGAAGCGGCCCATCGACAGCTCGGGCTCATGGCCTTTCCCGAACAATTAATGGGAGCGCTCGCCCTCCATGGCGGATGCCTGGCTGAGATGGCCACCGGTGAAGGCAAAACCCTCACCGCGGGAATTGCCGCAGTGTTGATGGCTTGGAATGGACGGCCGTGCCATGTCGTCACCGTCAACGACTACCTGGTGGAGCGGGATGCTCAGTGGCTCGGCCCCCTGTACCGATTCTGCGGTATCCACGCAGGCTTCGTCACGGCCCAGCACTCGCCCGAAGAACGCCGCCACGCCTACGCCTGCGATATCACCTACACGACGAGCAAAGAAGTCGTCGCCGATTTTCTGCGCGATTCCCTGAAGCTCGGGCAACTGCGCAATCCCACCCGACGCCTCGTCCAACAGTTGTTGCATCCGAGACCCGAGTCGCAGGATGGCCTGGTGATGCGGGGGCTGCACTCGGCGATCATCGACGAGGCGGACAGCATCCTCATCGATGAGGCCGTCACGCCCCTGATCATCTCCGCACCGCGGGCCAATGATTCCCTGAAGGAGGTTGTCCACATCGCAGAAGCAATTGCGCAACCCCTGGAGGCTTCGACGCATTATTCGGTGAACCTGCGGCATCGAGAGATCGAGCTCACGCCTGCCGGAAATGCCCGTCTCGACGAATTGTGCGCGGCCCTTCCGGGATTCTGGAAAGCCCCAGAACGCCGGACCGAACTCATCCGACAGGCGCTGGTCGCCCGAGAGTTCTACCTTCCCGGACGCCAATATGTGGTGGTGGATGGCAAGGTGGTCATTGTCGATGAATTCACCGGCCGGCAAATGGCCCAACGCACCTGGCGCCAAGGGCTCCACCAAGCCGTTGAAGCCAAGGAAGGACTCAAGCTCTCCGACCCCTCGGAAACGATCGCCCGCATCAGCTTCCAGCGGTACTTCCGCTTCTACCATCGCCTCGCCGGCATGACGGGCACGGCCCGAGAGGCCGCCCCGGAACTTTGGCAGACTTATGGGCTGCCGGTGCTGACCATCCCGCCGCACCTGCCCAACCGCCGCATCCAGCACCCGGATCTGATCCTGCCCACCGCCGAGGCGCGCTGGGCTGCGGTGGTGGACGAGGTGAAGGCGGTGCATGCCCGTCGCCAACCGGTGCTCATCGGCACCCGCAGCGTCGCAGCCAGCGAACGGCTGGCCGAACTCCTCGAGAACGAGGGCATGAGCTTCCAGTTGCTCAACGCGATCCGCCACCACGAGGAAGCCACCGTCGTGGCCATGGCCGGCGAAGCAGGACGCATCACGATCGCCACGAACATGGCAGGCCGCGGAACCGACATCCGTTTGGGTCAGGGTGTGGCCGCACAGGGTGGGTTGCACGTGATCGCCACCGAACGTCACGAATCCGGGCGCGTCGATCGTCAACTCTTCGGGCGCAATGCCCGCCAGGGGGATCCTGGCAGCGTACGCGCTATCCTGAGCACCGAAGATGAACTCCTGAAACGGCACATCCCGGTGCCCGTCCAGCAGCAAATTCAGCGTGCGGTCGAAAACAAACTTCCGGGCTCCCAACGTCTGGCTACTGCGGCCATGCGCATCGCACAAGGCATCGCCCAGCGCAAAGCCGAGGCACTCCGAGCCAACGTCGCCAAGGTCGACACATGGATTGAGGAATCTCTGTCGTTCACCGGTCGCGAGGCGGGCTGAGCCCGAAATCATCCAAGGCGTTCAACTCCCGACAACAGCCCAGCAATTCTTGGACACCCCAAGAGTTGATGCAGGGCATCAAGGGCCAGGGCCTCATCCGCGAAGGGATCTGAGCCGCCGCTGTGCCTGGCAGCAGCTCCCAAGCCGACGCTTACAACACCCGCATGCGATACAGTCGGGCGGTTTGGAGTGGGCCAGGAAGGGTGATGGGCACCGGCGTACCGAACCCTTGGGTCACCAGGTCAGCTACGCCCACTACCGCGGTCCACGGACCGAGCGGGCTGTCGGCCTGCTCCAATCGGCACAGCGCTCCGGCAGGCCCGGCCACTTGGATCACTACCGAGTTGCCGCCCGTCACCTGCAGTGACAACCGCGGCGAGGCTTCCACCACCACCACGAAACCGGTGCTGGAACTCGTCACCCCGTCGCTCACCGACACCGTCACCGCATTGGTGCTGCGCGCTTGGGCCTCCGTTGGAGTCCACCGTAGCTCACCAATCGAGCTCACCGTCAGCCCGGTCGGTCCCGACACCAATCGGTAGGTCAGTGCCTGACTTGGCAAATCGGTATCGGTGGCACGCAGCGCCAAACTCACCGAAGCCGGCAACTTCACCGTGCGGTTGGTCACGCCTTCCAGAATCGGCGCCGCATTGACCTCGTTCACCACGATCTGGATGGCATTGGTCGCACTCAGCGCCGGCCGGCCGTCGTCGCTCACCCGTATCAGCACCACATTCGTGCTCGGCCCTTGGGCCTCCGTCGGACGCCAACTCACCACGCCGTTGCTGCTCACCGTCACCCCGGCGGGTGCTGCCACCGCGCTGTAGCTCAGACGCTGGGCCGGCAAGTCCGCGTCCGTGGCCCCAACCGTGA
>SXXZ01000205.1 GCA_005789375.1 Verrucomicrobiales bacterium
CCCATCCAAAGCCGATTTCCGCTCATGCTTAGAACCCGCCTTCTCGGTCTTCTTGATGGATTCCCAATTGGCCCAGACCTGATCGATATTCTTCACCGTCACCGATCCGAAGACATGGGGATGGCGGCGAATGAGTTTGTCCACCAAGTGCTGGCAGACCGCATCAAAATCAAACACTCCACGCTCCCGCGCCAACTGGGCATGGAATACTACCTGAAGGAGCAGGTCTCCCAACTCCTCGGCCATTTCCACATCATCGCCGGCGTCGATCGCATCCATCAATTCATACACCTCCTCCACGGCATGGGAACGGAGGGAACGGTGGTCTTGCTCGCGATCCCAAGGGCATCCGTCCGGAGCGCGAAGGGCGGCCATCACCTCGAGCAGTTGTCGGATGGGGGCAAGTCGTCGGGATGGGGCTTTGGGCATGGAATTGGTGTTCTATGGGCTGAGGATTCAGAGCACCACAAGATCGTCTCGATGGATAATCTCTGCCTGCTTTTGAGAGCGTTCGCGAACCTCAGCCGCAGAGGCACCGGCCAGACCTCGGGCCAATTCCCGACCTTCCGGATCGCAAATTCGAACCACATCGCCTGCCTGAAACTCTCCCTCGCAGCGAATAATTCCCGGAGCAAGCAGGCTGCGCCCGTGATCCCTCAGCGCCACCACGGCTCCAGCGTCCACCGTCAGGGTTCCTTCGGCATGGTGGTAGAAGGCGATCCAACGCTTGCGACTCGAGAGGCGGCCAGAGCCGGCCAAGAAACGGGTACCCACGGACTCGCCACTCACGATCTTCTCCAAGGCGTCATGCCGGTGCCCTGGAGCAATGACCAAGGGAATGCCCGAGCGAACGACGATCTTCGCGGCCAAAATCTTGGTGGTCATGCCACCGGTGGCGGTCTCGCTCGAGGTCCCACCGGCCATGGCTTCGATCCGCGCATCGACCGCTTCCACCGTCTCCAGCAAACGGGCCTCCGGCTTTCCGAAGTTCTCAATTAAGCCGTCGGCCGTCGTCAAAATGACGAGTAAATCGGCCGGCAAGAGGCTGGCTACCAGTGCAGACAACCGATCGTTGTCTCCGAACTTCAACTCTGTCACCGACACCACATCGTTCTCGTTGATGATGGGCAGGACCTTGTGCTTGAGCAGGGTCAGTAGGGTATTCCGCGCATTGAGGTGCCGGGTGTGGTCAGCCAAGTCGTCGTGGGTCAAAAGCACTTGAGCCACAGGTTGGTCGTAGTGGCGGAAGAGCGACTCGTACAAAGCCATCAACCGCGATTGCCCGACCGCGGCACAGGCCTGTCGTTCGGCCAGACTCCCCGGACGCCGATCATAACCGAGCACCCCCATGCCGGCCCCGACGGCTCCCGAGGTGACTACTACGACCTCATGGCCCGCCGACCGGAGTCGAGCGATCTGCGCCACCAGTTGAGCAAACTGAACTAAGTCGAGCCGCTTGGAGGCATCGGTAAGGACACCGGTTCCAAGCTTCACGACCACACGACGGGCAGATGGAGGCGCAGACGAACGCACGTCGAATAGTTTGCTGATCCAACGCGTTGGCTCAATCCGCAAGTCACACCTCATCAAGCACAGAACACCGCGATCCCGGACTCCACTCCATTCAAACCAGAGTCTTCGAAGCTGTTGGTGCTTTTGGCAGTCGATCGTAGTATTCAGGCGTGCCTCCGTTCGCTGCCCCACCGGAAACCCCCGATCCACCTGCGGGCCTGCAACAGTTCATTGTGCCCGACCTGTGGCAGCAGCAGGCCGTGTCGGCACTGCGCGCAGGCAAGGACGTGGTCATCCATGCGCCCACCGGCGCTGGCAAAACGCTGGTGTTCGAATTGTGGTCGAAGTCGGGCAAACATCGGGGGCAGGCCATTTACACAGTGCCCACTCGGGCGTTGGCCAACGACAAGCTGGCCGAATGGCGAGCCCGGGGTTGGAACGTAGGTATCGCCACCGGCGACCTATCCGAGAACCTCGACGCCCCGATTCTTGTCGCCACCCTCGAAACACAGAAAAACAGGCTCATCCGAGGCGATGGTCCCACCCTGCTCATCGTCGACGAGTACCAGATGCTCGGCGATGAAGACCGAGGGCTGAACTACGAACTGGCGCTGGCGCTGGCTCCATCGCAAACGCAGCTGCTACTCCTGAGCGGCTCGGTGGCCAACCCTGATCAGGTGGCCAACTGGCTGCGCCGTCTGGGGCGTGCCGTCGAAGTGGTCAAACACACCGTCCGTCCCGTGCCACTGGACGAGGTCTTCGCCAACGAACTCAACTGGCGATTACCGCCGGAGATCCGCAGCTACTGGCCACGCCTGTGCGCCAAGGCCTTGGCCGAGGGGTTGGGGCCGGTGCTGCTCTTCGCACCCCGACGAGCCCACGCCGAAGAACTCGCCTCGGACATAGCCCGACAACTGCCCTGTCCGCATCCGCTGCAACTGACCGAAGCCCAGAAACGGCTCGTCGGCGAACCCCTGGCCAAGATGCTCAAATCCCGAGTGGCCTATCACCACAGTGGTTTGAGCTACGCGGTGCGCGCCGGAGTCATTGAGCCCCTCACCAAGGCAGGCCAACTCCGAGTCGTCGTGGCCACGATGGGATTGGCCGCCGGCATCAACTTCAGCCTGCGTTCGGTGGCCATCACGGCCGCACAGTACAAGCGGGAGGGTCGTGAGATTCCTCTGAGAGGTGACGAGATCCTGCAAATGTTTGGACGCGCTGGACGCCGTGGGCTCGACGAAATGGGTTACGTGCTGGTCAGTGCCAATGAGTTGCGGATGCGCGATGGACACCCCTGCGCTCTCGCCCGATCGGGCATGGTCGATTGGAGTGCCCTGCTCGGTCTTATGGCGGTCGCCGCCGACGCGGGCAAATCCCCCTTTGTCGAAGCCGTGCGTGTGCAGGAGCGCTTGTTTACCACCAAGCCTATCATCCTTGGCGTCGAAGAATCTCTGAAACGGCCGAATGCTCCATGCGGATGGATGACCGACGCCGAACGAGCGCGTCAGGTCCGCAAAAAAAATCGGGAACTCCTCAACTCAGCCGGTGAATGGGAACCCTACCCCTTCTGGCAGGAACGTCCGCTGGGTAAAATTTGGGTCATCACGGCCACCACGGCCACCACGGCGGTGCCAATACCCTCAGAGAATGGCTCCGAAACGGCAGCCTCCCCATCGGTCCCGCTCAAGTCAGCGTTGACGGTTCAAGAGGCCTTAGAAAAAGTGGGCCAAGGCGGACTCACCGCCTTGGAAGAAACACCCGAGGGCACCCTCTATGGCCGCTCGATGATTGTGGCCGACCGAATGACGGATGGTCGCCTGATCTTGGCCAAGTGGGTCCGACGCTTAACCCAGTGGCACGGACGCGAAGTAAGCCATGACGTCTTCATCGAGAACCTCAAGCCGGCCCTCGAAAAGCACCTGCTGCAACAGCGGCTCCCCGTAGTTCGTTGGGTCGAACACGAACAAGCCGTCACCGTACTGGTGAGCCTAGAACTCCAGACCATCAAGGTGC
>SXXZ01000206.1 GCA_005789375.1 Verrucomicrobiales bacterium
GAAGCCTCGCTGCGGGAACCGGGAGTGGCCCGCTTTGACGTGGTGCAACAGCAGGACAACCCCTGCCGGTTCGTGCTCGTGGAGGCCTACCGCACCGAATCGGCGCCCGCCGATCACAAAGCCACTCCGCACTACGCCACCTGGCGCGACACGGTGGCCCCCATGATGGCCACGCCTCGGCAGAGCGTGCGCTACCACTCCATCCACCTTCCGGACTAATGCCCTCTCCGGCCAGCGCCTTCGAATTTGCTCAACCCGAGCGCATCGTCTTCGGTCCCGGGAGGGTCACTCAGGCCGGAACGCTGACCGCCTCGCTCGGCAATTCGGCGCTGCTAGTCACGGGCCGCGATGTGAACCGAGCCGAACCCGTGCGGGAGTCTTTTCGATCAGCCGGGTTGAACTGGGTGGAATGGGCGGTGGCGGGCGAACCCACGGTGTCCGAGGTGCGGGCCGGGGCCGCAGCAGCCCGAAGCCTCGGTGTCGACTGTGTGGTGGCTTGCGGCGGCGGATCGGTTCTCGATGCCGGTAAGGCCATCTCGGCGCTGACCCCTCAAACGGGCGATGTGTTCCGATTTTTGGAGATCATCGGGCTCGGGCTTCCGCTCGAAAACCAGCCCCTGCCCTTCCTGGCGATGCCGACCACCGCCGGGACTGGAGCCGAGGCCACGCGGAACGCGGTCCTTACTTCGCCTGAGCACTTTCTCAAAGTCAGTTTGCGAAGCCCGAACATGGTGCCTCGCATCGCCCTAATCGACCCCAGCCTGTCCCTCGGGCTTCCACCCGGTCTCACGGCCAGCACGGGTCTCGATGCACTCACCCAACTGCTGGAGCCCTGGGTGAGTTGCAAGGCCAACGGCATGACCGACGCCTGTTGCCGCGAGGGAATCCCCCGGATGGTGCGTGCGTTGGGCCAAGCCATTACCGATGGACAGAACCTCGAAGCCCGGACTGATTTGGCTTTGGGGGCCTTCCTCAGCGGGTTGGCGCTGGCGCATTCCGGCCTCGGTGCGGTCCACGGGCTGGCCGGGCCCATCGGCGGGCGCTTTCTGGCACCCCATGGCGCGATTTGTGCGGCGTTGTTGGGTCCCGTCTGGCGGGCCAATGTCGAAACTTTGTCCCGGACGACGCCCGGACATTTC
Organism: Verrucomicrobiales bacterium; assembly: GCA_005789375.1. The sequence continues at coordinate 1,140 of SXXZ01000206.1, forward strand.
GCCCTCGAACGCTACCGACAGGCCGCCCATTGGCTGACAGGCATCCCGGGGGCCTCGATCGACGAGGGACTGCGCTGGATCACCGAATCGGTGCACGGATGGCAAATCCCTCGACTGGCCCAGTATGGACTCCGCGTCTCGGATTTTCCTGAACTGATCCGAGCCGCCCAGGCCTCCAGCAGCATGAAGGGCAACCCCATCCGACTCACCGATGAGGTGCTGAGCCAAGTCCTCGCCGAGGCCTACTGAAGAAGCCGCCCTTCGAGCGATCGATCAATGGGCCGCCAGTCGATCCAAGGCTTCCGAAACCCGGGCCACGAGCGGTCGGACCGTTTCGCAGCCGAAGTCAAAGCGGCAACCCGCCTTGGCGAAGAGTTCCGGCAATGGGCGACTACCACCGAGAGCCAATCCCGCCTGATAATCGGCCAGAGCCTTCACCGGATCCTGCTGGGCATTGACCCAAACTTGCAACGCACCCAATTGGGCGATGCCGTACTCGACGTAGTAGAAGGGGTACAGGAAGACGTGGAGTTGCTTGTGCCAGAGGGTGGCCCGAGCCGATTCGCACCCAGACCAGTCGACGTCGCCCCCAAACCGGTCCATGAGTGTCAACCAGGCAGCCCGACGTTCGTCGCGGCTGTGGTTGGGATGGGAATAAAGCCAGTGCTGGAACGCATCGATGGTGGCGATCCATGGGAACACGCCAATCACCCCTTCCAAGTGGACCGTCCGTGCCCGAAGCGCGTCCGTCGGACTGTAGAACACCTCCAGATGTTCCGCCCCGAGGAGTTCCATGGCCATGGAGGCCACCTCGCAGAACTCGATGGGAGCCTCCCGATAGAGCGGCAAATCTTGCTCCCGACAGGCCAGTGCATGAAAGGCATGACCGGCCTCATGGAGCATAGTCTCCAAATCGCGCTGGAGGCCCACCGAGTTCATGAAGATGAACGGTAAGCGGGCCTCGCTCAGCGTGTATTGGTAGCCACCCGGGGCCTTGCCTTTGCGGTTGTCCAAATCGAGCAAGCGCTTCTCCCGCATCCCACGGAATCCGGCCGCCAACTCAGGGTTCATGCGATCGAAAACACTCTGAACCCCGGTCTCCATTTCCGCTGAGGTGGAAAAGGGCTTCAGCGGCGGACGGTTCAAGGGATCTACTTGCGTGTCCCACGGACGCAAGCGCTCCACCCCGAGCTTGTGGCAACGCTCCGATTGCAACCGCCGGAAGATGGGCATGACCTCGGTTTCTATGGCGTCGTGAAACTTGCGGCAATCCTCCGGCCCGTAGTCGAAGCGTCCGCGCATCCGGTAGGCATAGGCCACATAGTCCGGGAACCCGGCATTGAGGGCGATTTGGTGTCGGATGCGGATCAACTCATCGAGGAACGCGTCGAAACGATCCGCTTCCTGGACTCGGCGACCGGCCACCGATTTCCAGGCCTCTTCACGCACGGCTCGATCGGGGTCTTCCTGAAAGCGACCCATGGCCACGAGCGTTTTTTCCTCCCCCCGAAATTCTACCGTCAGGCTGCCGCTGAGCTTGTTGTATTCGTTGCCCACCTTGGCGTCTTCGGTCTCCAGGGGGATATTTTGCGGACGATACAATTCTACCTGGAGGGCCGTAGCGCGATCAAAGACCTCATACTTTGCCCGAGGCAACTGAGACCGAAGCGGGTGCTTCAGGAACAACTCAGCCATAGCAAACTGGCGCGGCTTGAGCGCCGGATCCATCACCTCCACGAAATGCAGGTAGGCCTTCTCAGCCTCGGCATTGTCGGTGTGGCAGGTCTTGGCGATGTACCGACGGGCCCGTTCTTCATCGAGAGCGGCGGCCAATTCACCGGCATCCAACAACCACCGTTCCAACTCGGCCACAGTGGCGCAACCGGCCGCTCGGGCTTCGAGTTGATCAAAGAATGGAGCCACAGCCTCCCAATCTCCCAAAGCCAAGACTGCCGGCACAAAGCGTCGAGGGCGATAGGGCGGCAATTCTCCAAAGGGCAAAAGACTCATGCTGACAAACCATGGAAACCAACTCCCTGTTTCGCAAGACTTGCAGGAACTGGATTTTCAGCGTGCGCGTTGGCATAGAACTTTCTAGCCTAAGGGCATGCTTATCTGGGTCGTAGCAATCGCTTTAGTGGGCGGGTTTGGCCTGTTGGGCCATCAGGCTGGCGCTATTCGTTGGGGCATCGGCTTCATTGGCGCTGCGCTGGGCTTGATGCTGACAGGTGTTGTCAGTGGCCTGGTGGGTGCCGGCCTCATCATGATGGGGGTCAAGGACTTCATCGACCTCACACTCCTGCCCGGGGTGATTGTCTTCAGCCTCTTGACCATCATCTTCTTGGTGATCGGAGTCGCGGCCCATCGTCCCGTTGAACTGTTCTTCAAGTACCGCACCGATGAGCAGACGCGGGCTGGCTTCGAACGAATGAACCAAGCCATCGGACTCTTCGTGGGACTCATCTCCGGCATTTGCGTTTTCTTTAGCGTGGGCAACTTCGTCTACCGGCAGGGCTATCTGATCTCTCAGGTCACCAGCGACAGCGGTGAGGCGACCCCGGTTCGCTATATTGCCCAGTTGCGCTCTGAAATGGACTCAACGGGTTGGGCTCGAACCTTTGCTGCGATGGACAATTCGCCAGCTAAATACTACGAGGTCTCGGATATCTTGGGCATTCTACATGCCAACCCGCTTGTCCAGGGCCGCGCTGAAAACTACCCCCCTTTCCTGGCCCTCGGCGCCCAGCAAGAATTTGCAGAAATCGGTTCTGACGCCGAATTCCTCAAGCTTATCCAAAGCAAGCCCGCCTTGTCCGCCATGGTCAACCACCCGAAGGCGGCGGCGGTGATGTTCAGCCCGACCCTGCGGGAAACCTTCGCTAAGGTGGACCTGAAGGACTTCCGCAAGTACCTCGAAACCGGGATTTCGCCCCGCTATGAAGACGAGAAGATCCTCGGCCGTTGGCGGATGGATCCGGGCACCGTCTTCACCCAACTCAAGCGCGACCGTCTGAACCTGAGCCCAGCGGAGATGCGGAGCGTTCGCGCGGCTTTGGGCCCGATTCTTACAGGAGCCACTCTGGTGGCTTATACGGACGGCCGTTTTTCTATCAAGATCAACCCACCAGCCGCCCCTGTCGCCGCAGCCAACCCTGAGGGCGGCGATCCCTCAGCTCCTAACCCGACCACGACCCAGAACGCCTACATGGCCCGATATGGTCTGCGCCCCTCGTCGGCCGGAACCCCGGCGGCCCAGGCAACCCAACCCAGAGCGGCCAAGGCGGCCAAGCTGCCACCCGGCATCGACTTCATCCAGGGACTCAAGTCCTTCGACGGCAGCTGGACGCGGACCGATGGGCGTTATGTGCTGGGGACAGAACTTCAAGGTTCCAAACAATCGGTTGATGCATTGGTCAATGAAACGGGGCGCCTGACTTGGACCTTCGGCAGTGGAAACCAGAAGTTCACCGTCTTCTTCGTCCGCACGAGCTGATCTACGGCTCGAGTCGCCGAATTCGGGACTTTATCCACGGGCCGTCTGTGAGATCGCAGGCGGCCCTTTGGTTTTTCGAAGACAAACAGGGGGCCAGAAAACTCCCGCCCACCCCTGCGCAAATCTTCGGTCGCAACGGTGTTTCAAGAGACGCCAGCCGGCCACTGCACCGTAGGCTCTCCCGAAAGCCAACGACGGCTATCGAGGACTGTTACCGAAACGAACCCGGTAAGCCTCGGAACCACCCCCTGAGGACCCAGGCAACTGGAACAAGCCCGGAGGCAAGGGATTGGTTGAAGACAATTCGGGCGAAGAACCCGAGATCGAAACCGTCACGGGGTGAAATTGAACGCTTCGGGGTTCAGCTAATTCGAACATCGATTTGGCCGCTAGCCCTGTTCCCGCCGCCTGCCCTGTTCCCACTGTGGAAGCCGCTGGCGCGACCGCTGACGGATTGCCCAAGCTGGCAGCCTGTAGCGGTCCATTGCCGGACATGCCTTCTGGATTTGTCAGATGGGAGGCCCAGTAGAGCCCACCGACGACAGCGACCAACATCGACAAACCGATGGCGGTATTCCAACCCCCTACAGACCAGAGACCGCGTTCGGTGACCGGGCCATGGGAGGATTGCGATCCGCGAGAAAACCAGCGACGCCATTTGGAGATGGCTCGTTCGGATTCTAGGGCACGGATACGATCCAACACCGTGTCCGAGAACTCATTGAAATAACCCGGAGGCGGTGTCTCGTGACGCTTCAAACGAAGCAACTGTTGCAGTCTTTTGGAGGATTCGTCGTCGATCATAGCCTGCGTTACACTTGAAAAATGAGTTACTTAGCCCAATCCGCCAACCACCCTTGAAGCTGTTGGTGAGCATAGAAAAGCCTCGATCGAACCGTGCCTGGGTTCACCCCGAGAATCTTGGCGATCTGATCGTGGGGCAAACCTTGGATATCATGCAGTGTCACCACGACTCGATGATCTTCTGACAGCTTGAGTATGGCTTCGTTCAACCGACGCTGAAGTTCTGCAAGATTGGCTTCACGCCGAGGAGTCTTGTCCGAGACCAGAGCCACCAAGTCGGGATGGTTCTCTGGCTGGAGATCCAAATCATTGAGACTGAGATGCTGGGTGCGATTCCGGCGGAGCTTGAGGTGGTTGAGGCAGGTGTTGACCGCTATCCGGTAGATCCAGGTATAGAAACTGGAGTCGCCCTTGAAATTCTTGAGGGCCTGCCATGCCTTCACGAAGGTGTCCTGAGCCAGGTCGTGGGCATCCTCATGATGGGAGGTCATGTGGTAACAAAGCCCGTAGATCCGCTCCTGGAACTGATGAACCAGTTGGTCGTAGGCCGCGAGATCACCCGCCTGAGCCCTACGGACACGCTGCACCACCTCGGACGCCTCTTCGGCATTCAGGGCAGGTCGGGCCAATAGGGTCGACGGGGTCGACGGGGTCGACTCGGCGATTGGATCCATCAATACTGCGACGCTCACGGCTCAAGAGCCGGCGAGCAAGTCGGTTTGTCGCGCCAGAAAACGGCTGAGCGCATACAAGGCTTCGACCTGCGGTCCGGACTTGAGAGTCGACAACGCAGCATCCGAATCGTTCAAAATATTTCCGATCACCTCCCGGGATCGCTCCAAAGCTTGATACTTCTCTAGGAGGTCTCGCACCTGCGGAAAATATTCAGGCCGCCAATCCTCCAACCATCCGATCAAGGCTTCGCGGTCTGCTGGCTTGGAATGATCCAGACCCATGATGAGCGGAAGGGTCACCTTACCGCTGGCGAGGTCGGTGCCCAGAGATTTACCGGCGGAGGATTCGGCGCCGTAGAGATCAAGGCAGTCGTCGTAAATCTGGTAAGCGGTCCCCAAAGACATTCCGTAGCTTCGCAGTGCGACGATTCCTTCGGGAGTTCCGCCGGAGAGACGAGCCCCGAGATCGCAAGACAGCGCGAACAGTTCGGCCGTCTTCATTTCGATGACCTTGAAATAATCGGCACGATCCACCGCCCAACGGCGACGCCGGTGACTCTGAAGAATTTCACCAGCACAAACACGACCGCTGGAGGATGCCACCAATCGCGAGACTTCCGCACTCGGTAGATTGGCAGCCAGTTTGAGAGCGTGAGCGAAGAGGCAGTCACCCAACAAGACGGCCACCTGATTGCCCCACTTGGCGGCAAGGGTCGCTTTGCGGCGACGCATACTGGCCTCGTCCATGATGTCGTCGTGGACCAAGGTGGCCAAGTGGATCATTTCGATGATCACGGCCACGGCCACAGAATCGTCGGTCAGTGGACCTACAGTCCCGCCCGCCAACGCCACGAGGGTGGGACGCAATTGCTTCCCCTGGTTTTCCAACGCGTAACGGGCGTACTCGGCGATCTCCGAATCGAACTCGTCGACCTGAGCCTCCATCATGGCCGATACCCGACTCAGAAATTCCCGAGCAGGGGCGATCACAGGCTCCCAATCGGCAACCGAAATTGCCTCGGGGACCCCAGACTGCGTTTCAAGTGCGACCAACATCGTTGTAAACACTATGGGTGCACATTGACAGGGGTCAAACTCCGCATCGGGCCGACATCGTGCATCGGATCCGAATCCGAACCTCATTTGGGAGACTTAGAAGCCGGTTTTGGCGACCTTTTCAGACACTCATTCCAACTGGTTGGAATTTTGCATTGCCCCGCCCCGGCCAAAGGCGTTCAACAGCAGAAGATGTCCGCTTACGATCAATTCGTCTCCGTCGCCCGCAACCAGTTCGACCGTGTCGCAGATACTCAACGGTCGCCCATCACGACCGCCGGTGACTGGCTGGCGGACTCGCTCGCTACCAATGGTTTTCTGTACGCCTTTGGCACCGGTCATTCCCACATGGTCGCGGAGGAAATCTTTTACCGCGCCGGCCATCTGGCGAGGGCTGTTCCGATTTTGGAGGAAACCCTCATGATGCACCTCAACGCCACCGAGGCGACCTATCTGGAGCGGGAACAGGGGCGAGCCAAGACGATCCTAGACCAGTACCCCGTCGCTGCCGGCGATTTGTTGGTCGTGGCCTCCAACGGGGGGCGTAATGCGGTTCCAATCGAAATGGTGCTGGAAGCCAAGTCTCGCGGTTTGAAGACCGTGGCCATCACCAATTTGGATCAAACCCGCCGCTGGCCCTCGCGGCACCCTTCCGGAAAGCGCCTGGCGGATGTCGCAGACTTGGTGATCGACAATTGCGGGGTCGATGGCGATGCCGCCATGGGCATCGAAGGCTTCCCTCACCGTATCGGCCCCCCCTCGACGATCACCGGCATTCTCATCATCAACCTCATCGTGGTTCACGCGATTGAGCAGTTGGTCCGGCGGGGCGTAGAACCCGAGATTTATATCAGCAGCAACACCCAGGGAGACGACCACAACGATCGTTTGTTGAAGAAGTACAAGGCCCACATTCGTCATCTTTGAAAGAGCCATCTGCGATCCTGAAACCGATGATCCCCACCAGCACCTCGTTGAAGCCATGAACCTCCGGTCTCTTCTCGTCCTCTCTTCCACTCTCACCTTGTGCCTGTCGGCGGCCTCGACGGCGGACTGGCCCCAGTGGCGAGGCCCCAACCAGGATGGCTCGATCCGCATGAGTGGCTTACCGAGCACACTAAGCCCGGCCAATTTGCGATGGAGCACACCCTTGCCCGGAAAGGCCGGTTCCACTCCTGTGGTCAGCGGCCATCGGGTTTTTCTCACCTCGCCCGACGAGCAGAAGAACCTGCAACTCATTTGTCTGGATCGAACCTCGGGCAAAGCTCTCTGGAGCCGAAATGTCGGCTTGGGCGACAAGGAAGTGGGCCGCAACAATACCTGTGCCCCCTCGCCCGTGACCGATGGCAAACGGGTTTACGCGCTGTTCGGCACGGGCGACTTCGCGGCCTTCGATCTCGATGGAAAGCCCCTTTGGTCGCGCAATCTCAGTAAAGACTTCGGGAGCCTGGGTCTCATGTGGATCTACGGAGCCAGCCCGCTGTTGCACGATGGCCGCCTCTACTTGGCAATCCTGCAGCGCCGGGAAGTTCCGCCCGACTACCCCCGCTTCGACGGCAAGCCTGAGCGGGATTCATTCCTGCTGTGCATCGATCCCAAGACGGGCAAAGACCTGTGGAAAACACTTCGATCCACCGATTCGACCAAGGAAAGCAGTGAATCCTACGCCACGCCGGTGCCCTTCCAAGGGCCGAACGGAACCGAGTTAATTGTCGTCGGTGGCGACCATGTCAGCGGGCATCGCCCCAAAGACGGTTCCGAGATCTGGCGTGCCCGTCTCTACGAGAAACGCGATGACTGGTATCGCATCGTCACTTCCCCGGTGATCGCCGGCGGATACATTCTCGCTTCGGGGCCCAAGGGCCAACCCGTGGTGGCGTTCAAACCGGGCGGCAAGGGAGATGTAACCACCACCCATCGCGCCTGGGATTTCAAGGAAGCTCCGACCGACTGGAGCACCCCCTGCGTGCTCGATGGGCACCTGTTCGTCCTCGACGGACAAAAGAGAATTGTCAGTAAGCTTGATCCGGCCAACGGCCAGAAAATCTGGTCAGGCAAGATCCCGGGCAACGGCCCCATTTGGGGTTCTTTGTCGGCCGCCGACGGCAAACTCTATTGCCATGACGAAGCAGGCACCGTGTTTGCCTTGAGCGCCGGCAAAGCGTTCGAGGTGCTCTCCAGCCACGCCTTCACCGGTGAGGCTCCTTGCAAAGGCAGCGTCGCCTTAAGTCACGGGAGCCTACTTGTTCGCACCGCCAAGGCCCTCCACTGCTTCGGCAAACCGTGAGCAACCCTACTGTAGCCACCGTCCGACCCGCTCCCTCGGTGCGGGTGCTTTTCTCGCCGACGGAGTACGAGGCCATCGCCCGCCAGGATCTTTCGCGCGTGACCTGCGTCGTCTTTGACGTGCTGAGAGCCACCTCCACCATGCTTGAAGCCTTGGGCAACGGGGCTACAGGCATCCGGCCGGCCCGGGAAATCGCCGAAGCCATTGCCCTGCGCGGGCGTCATCCGGATGCGTTGCTGGCCGGAGAGCGGGATGGGTTGCGCATCCGCGCCTACCAAACCGGCGGGGTGGATTTCGACTTAGGAAATTCACCGCGCGAATTCACCCGGAACCGCGTGGAAGGCCGTGAAATCATCATGACCACCACCAACGGCACGCGCGCCCTTGAGGCATGCCGCCTGGCTCGGGCTGTCTTCATCGCGTCCTTCGGCAATGTGTCGGCGTTGGCTCGGCACCTGGTAGCCTCGCAGTCCGAGTGCCTCTGGTTGATTTGTGCCGGCACCCTAGAGAACGCCTCGTTCGAGGACACATTGGGAGCTGGAGCCCTCGTAGACCGACTGCTGAAGGAAACGAGCGAGCCTCAGGCGTGGTCTCTCGACGATTCATCTCAAATTGCCTGGGATTTGTACCGAGGCCACCAGCCTCGGCTACCCGAAGCCGCACGGTGCGCTCGCAACGGACGCCGGTTGCTGGCCCAACCCGAATTGGCTGGCGATATCCCCGTTTGCTTCCAGGAAGATCGCAATCCCCACGTGGTTCAGCTCGGAGCCGATCAGGTTCTTCGCAAAATCAACTAAGTCGGAACGACAGATCCAACTCAACCGTTCCGGCGGAGATCCCGAGTACCGACCGGCCCATCGGAGCCCGCCGCTCAGAATGCGGGAGGGGTCTGGGGCGTAAACTTATTGCGGGAAACCTCCACTTTTACGAAGTGGAGAATCACCGGAGCGAGGATCATTCCGGGGATACCCATGAGCTTCTCCCCGATGACCAGGCCCAGCAGGGTCAACCACATCGGATTGCGTATCCGGTCACCAATGATCTTGGAGTTCAGGAAGTATTCGCCCTTGTGGAGGACCACCAAGAACATCAGCGCCGCTAAGGCCATATTGGGACTGATGGTCAGGCCGATGCCCACAATGAGAGTGTTGCTCAAAAGGTTGCCCAAGATAGGCAACATGCCGAAAAGGAAGGTCAAGCCGATGACCACGGTGACAAAGGGATAGTCGTTCCAGATGAGGAACCCAGCGGTGAAGGTGGTATTAATCGTCGAGATGAGCATTTGGGCTCCCATCACCTTCGAGAAACTATCGTAAAGCCCCCGGAAACGATCTGCGATCTCGCGCCCGACGGCCGTATACAGGTTGTCGTCTCCAGCCTCGGGTTCAGCTCCGAAATCGAGCTTGAGACTCAGGAAGAGACTAATGGAGACCACGAGACCGATGAGCAGCGATACTGCCTCAACCGCCAGAATTCGAGCGTACTGCCCCAGGTTGGCCAGCTTGGCCTTGACCATGTCTAGCGCGGTAATCTTCAGGCTGGCCAAATCCGTAAACGGCAGTTCTAAGCTGTTCTTCTGCGCGAGCTCTACCACCGCCGGGATCGTTTTTTCGGCGATCTGCGGCAAAACGACATAAGCGTGTTTAACGAAACTGTAGAAGCCGACTCCGAGTGCGACCAAAAGGAGAAGGAACAGCGTTAGCCCAATCCACCGGCTCCGGTTGAATGAGAGCAGGTTGAGAGCAAAGTAGGCAAATAAGGCGGTGATCAGCGGGGTCGCTAACTGAAGCACCCCCACCAAGACCAGCAGCACGGCCATGAACGCGTAGGAAATGCGGATCGGTTTGCCCATCGACCCTAATCCTAACAAGTCGCCGCAAAAAAGCGATCTCCAGAGAAATCCGTCTTCACACGCGAATTGCGCCGAAATGTTTGTTACCGGCGAGAAGTTGGGCTCCGAAAGACCAAGCCGAATGCCGGTGGGAGGAGCGCCGATCAGACCGATCGTTCGAGATAGGCCACGTCCAACCAACGGTCGAACTTGAACCCCACTCGCTTAAAGAGCCCCACCTGCTCGAACCCGAAGCGCGCATGGAGTTTCAGGCTCGCGGTATTCTGAGCATCAATCGCCGCCAGGATCGCCCGGATACCGATCTCCGCCGCGGCGGGAATTAACGGTTCCAGCAGACGAGCCCCAAGCCCCTGCCCTCGAGATTCTTCGGCCACGTAAATTGAATTCTCGGCCGTGAACCGGAAACCCATCCGGTCGTGGTACCGGTTCAGAGCGCTCCAACCCACGATGCGCCCATCGCCCGCCTCGGCCACGAAGATAGCGTGCCCGGTGCGTTGGTGGTCCTCGAACCAGGCCAACCGGTGTTCCAGCGGGCGCGGCTCATAGTCATAAGTCGCCGTGGTCTTGAGCACGGCATCGTTGTAGATGTCCAAGATGCCGGCGCAGTCGGACCGGACGGCCCGTCGGATGTGGATTTCGGTCATGGGATCAGGAAACGCGAGCATCCTGCCGCGGATCCGTTGCTGTGTCCTTGTTCGTCGTTTGGACAAGACAAGTAAGACCCGGAACCCGGATCAAGGACAACCCTCCGAAAGCGTCACTCTCCCTGGCAAGCACTCTCGACGGCCAGTACCACAGGGACAGTGCCACGGGGACGGACCGCTCGGAGATCGGTCCCTACCTCGGAGGTCTTCGGGCTACGTCCAAGGGTCTTGCTACAAACCCAACCTCACCCTCCAGGGTCCTTCCACAAACTTAGCCTTATCCGGGCACTTCCGAGGTAGGGCGATTTCTCCGAAAGCGCCGCTCCGGCGAACATGACAATGAAGTGCCACTC
>SXXZ01000207.1 GCA_005789375.1 Verrucomicrobiales bacterium
CTAGGTTCAAATCCTAGCCCCGCAACCAACTTTCAGGCCGTTTTCCTTCGGGAGAGCGGCCTTTTTGTTTAGTCCGTCGTTGGTTTGTGACACTTCCCTCCAGCCAGGTATCGGCATCGGTTCGGTTTTTTACCGTATAACGGAGGATCCGCTCTGGATTCCTAGTCCTGAAACTTTCAACGTTTATCTCCATTCCTAGGGAAACTCCGTAGTCGAACCAAACCCCGCCTAAGCCCAATGAAGTGAATCGCCCCCACCGCCAAAGATCCCCTGACAGACACCCTGGAGCAGCGCCTTTGGGCGAGCGCCGACCAATTCCGCGCCAATTCCGGACTGAAGGCCCAGGAATACTCCGGCCCGATTCTCGGGATCATCTTCCTCCGGTTTGCCGAAGGCCGATTCTCCATCTAGCGCGCCCGTCTGGAAACGGCGGCAAGTTCCTCGCGCCGAGGCAGCCGCATTGATGAACCGGCCGCTTACAAACACTAGCAGGAGATCTTCAACAACGACGCCACCCTCACCGCGGCCCTACTGGACCGGCTCCTCCACCACGTCGAAACCATCGTGATCGAGGGCCGCAGCTATCGCACCAAGGACCAGATCAACCCACCCTGACCGCTGAACCAATCCAGTCCCGCACCGCCCGGAAGAACACGGTTTTCAAACCGGCAGGTTTAGTCGGTTTTCATGCCGTCACTGATAGCGCCGGAAAGCCACCCAAGTCCGATTCAGCGAATTGTCTCGTTCATTGACCGGCGTTTGCCGGAAGGAACTCCGGGGGACAAGCGACTCGTTGACCTTCCTTGTGCGTTCTTGCTCGTGACAGCCAGTCACTTGCTCTTCACCCAACAAAAGCCGTTTCAGTGGCAGCCCTTGCCATCAACCTACAGAGACTTGTTCACGCAGTTTGAACCTTATTTTTCTTGAACGCCATGCCCTACGCCCACACCGAAGGCCAACGTGTCGGGCAGCCCGCCATCGGGTTGTTCACGGAGCTGGGTTGGGAAACCAAAGGTGAGGTGGTGCTTGTTCCCCGGTTGCGCGCGGCGCTGGAGCCGCTCAATCCCACGTTGCCGCCCGAGGCCATGGCCACCACAGAGTCGAACTGGACACCACTACTTGACCCATACTGGACCCACACTAGACTGAATACGGACCCATCGGCAGACCAATCCGCATGAGCTACCAACCGCAGTTCACCATCACCCTGCCCCTGCTGACGCGGGTAGAGGGCATCGCCGCTCTGCGGGAACGCATCCAAGGTGCCACAGTGCAAGTGCCGTGGATTCCCGCGTTGCAGAAGGACACGCGGGCGCGGAACACCCACAGCTCGACGGCCATCGAGGGCAATCCCCTGACGCTTGAAGAGGTCCGAGCTTTGGAGGAAGGGGCGACCGTGGCCGCGCCGGTGCGGGCACGTCGCGAGGTTCTCAACTACTTTGCCGCCCTGCGGCATGTGGAAAAGCAGGCGAGCAAGAAGCGGTTGACCCACGAGGACATCTTCCGTCTGCACGCCATCATCGCGGGTGACGTGATGGATCAGGGCGAGGCGGGCCGTTACCGGACGATGCGGGTGCGGGTGGGACCGTTTGTGCCGCCTCCTCCAGAGGATGTGTCGGGCCTCATGTTCGAGTTGCTGGAATGGTGGAACAAGGAGGCACCGGGGATGTCGCCGGTGCTGAGTTCGGCGATCCTGCATCACCGCTTCGAGACAATTCATCCCGTCGCCGATGGCAACGGCCGTGCGGGACGCGCGCTGGCGCTCTGGGAGCTTTACCGGCGCGGGTTCGATTCGCATCACCTCTTCTCCGTCGACGAATTCTACTGGGAAGATCGCCCCCGCTACTACGCCGCCCTCGACGCCGTGAGGCGCGAGGGTGACGACCTGACCTCGTGGTTGGAGTATTGCGCCGAAGGATTGCAGCAAACGCTGGAGCGGGTGTGGGAGCGGATGGGGCAGCTCTCGATCACGGCGGCGCGGGAAAAGGTCGTGCTGCGCCCGCGCCAGGAGCAACTGCTGAAATTGCTCGGCCAGAGCGGCGGCATGACGCCCGCCGAACTTTGGGCTGCACTGAACGTGTCCAAGCAGGGCGCGATGGATTTGCTGCGTCCGCTATTGAAAGCCGGCCTGGTCCAGCGCGTGGGGACGCTGAAAACAGGACGCTACCTCCTCAAGTGAGCGCCCACGCCTACACCGAAGACCAGCTCGTTGAGCAGCCCGCCATCGGGTTGTTCGCGGAGAGGGGTTGGCAGGTGTCGTCGGCGTCGGAGGAAACTTTCAGTGCAGCGGGCACGTTGCAGCGCGAGACCAAGGGCGAGGTAGTGTTGGTGGCCCGGCTCCGCGCAGCGTTGGAGCGGATCAACCCCACACTGCCGCCCTCGATGAATTGACCCGCGACCGCTCGGCAATGGTGCTCGAGCAGGCCAATCGCGAGGGATATCGCATGCTCAAGGAAGGCATCCGGGTGTCGGTGCCCGACCGGGTTCGACGCGCCGAGCCGCTCGACCGTGTACCTCGACAAGCCGATGCGGAACCACACGCTCATCCAGACCATCGCTCGAGCCAACCGGGTGTTCCCGGGCAAGCACACCGGCTTGATCGTCGATTATGCGAACGTGTTCGCCTCGCTGAAAAAGGCCTTGGCGCTCTAAGGCTCCGGACAGGCCGGGCAGAATCCCGTGTGCGACAAGGGGTGATTGGTGGAAGAGCTCCGGTATTGAAGAAGGCATCGCCAGCGAGTCGGCGACGGATCAGGATCGGCGGCCATGACACCGCTGGAGCGCATCATCCATTCTCCTTGGATCTTCTTTAAGATCGCTGGTGTCACCACGGTCGATGCCACGCTGCGCTACTTGCTGTTCGCAGGGATCGGTTGGGTCCTGGGTTATTGGTGGTTTCGGCAACGCTGGACTCATCGCAAAATCATTCCGCGATTCCCTGCCTCCTCCGATATCCGACGTGAGATCGGTTATTCCCTCCTGACTCTGGCGATTTTCGGGTTGGTCGGTGCCAGTACAATTTTGGCGTCACGATCCGGGTGGACTCAGATGTACTGGAAGGTGGGGGATTATGGCACTGCCTGGTTCTGGGGCAGTATCGGTTGCGCCATTTTGCTGCATGACACCTACTTTTATTGGACGCATCGGATGATGCACCATCCGCGGCTCTTCTCAGTGTTTCACCGGGTGCACCACCTTTCCAACAATCCCTCGCCCTGGGCCTCCTACGCGTTCGCTCCAGCCGAAGCAGTGGTCGAAGCGGGCATCTTTCCACTCGCCGTGCTAGTAATGCCCATCCACCCGCTGGCCTTCACGCTCTTCATGCTTTGGCAGATTTTCTTCAACGTGATGGGACACACCGGTTACGAGTTCTATCCCCAATGGCTCATGGATTCGTGGTTAGGGAAATTCATTAACACCCCCACCAACCACATAATGCATCACGAGAAAATGCGCGGAAACTACAGCCTTTATCTTAATATCTGGGACCGCCTCATGGGCACGAATCATCCCGACTACGAGTCCCGGTTCCGCGAGGTGACTTCGCGCCCCAAGGCCACGGCGACCCAGTGAGTCGGCCGTGAGGGAGCCCTTAACCGGCCTCCGGAGCAAATCGCGCAGCCCAAGCCGAAATTCACTCGGCCAGGCAATAGAGGAAGCGCTCGCCTCGCAGGTAAAACTCACGGTCCACCAACGCCGGTGACGCGCTGAAGGAGTCCTCAAGCCGGTTCACTGCTAGCACCGCGTTTTCGAACGCCTCATTCCCGGACGGATGCTTGAGGACCACCGTCGTTCCGTCCCGACCGGTGACGTAAATTCGACCCGCGGCTCCGACCGGTGAGGCAAAGATGAAGTCCCGAATGCCTTCCAAGCGCAGCAGTTCCCCCCGGAGTTTACCGGTGGTCGGATCCATCCGCACGAGGACATTCTGGTTGTGCCGCAGATGATACAGGGTGTCGTCGTACAACAACGGCGACGCCACGTAGGGCGTGAGTCGGTTCATTCGCCACACGACGTGATCGGAGCCGGTCACATCGCCAAGCGCCCCGGACAATCGCAACGCCAGCATGGCCTGCGTGTAGTAACTGTTGCCAGCGATGAGGATCCCGCGATGGACAACGGGCGAGGCCACCACGTTGTCGGTCAGACCCGCGCATTCCCAAATCAAGGCGCCGGTGGACAGGTCGTACCCGCGCACCCGCCGGGTGGCGCTCACGATCACCTGAGGCTTGCCGTCTACCTCAAC
>SXXZ01000028.1 GCA_005789375.1 Verrucomicrobiales bacterium
TACCCGTGGCCTCGGCCCCGAGGACATGATGGGCGCCACGTTCACGATCTCGAACCTGGGCATGTACGGCGTCGACAACTTCACCGCGATCATCAACCCGCCCAACAGCGCGATCCTCGCCTGCGGCGCGGCGGCGGAGCGGCCTGTCGTGCGCAACAGCCAGCTCTGCGTGGGCACCGAGCTCGATGCGACCCTCAGCCTCGACCACCGCGTGATCGACGGCGCGATGGCCGCCGAGTACCTGACCACGGTGCGCCACAACCTCGAGAACCCGGCCACGCTTCTGGTGTAAGGACCGGAACCCGGGATTCCTACGCTCCGGGCTTTGAACCTTTCGCGCAGGTGCTACCCTTCGCGGTCCGGGTATGTTCGTTTCCGGTGTTCCCTGAAGATTGTGGTCCAATGCCATGTTGACGACTCATCTCCTTGCAGCGTTGCTCGGTGCCTCCGATTGCTTCCCGCCAGTGGTGGAAGTTCTTGGGGCCAGGTTCCTTCGCTCGGATACCGATTCCGCTGGCTCCTGCGCGCGCTATCGATGGGAGTTCGACCGTTCCGGAAGTTTGAGGCTCACGGCGGTGGAGGCCCGGGGGAGGATCGCAGCGTCGGTCATCGTGCCGGGTTGGGGTCGGTGGGAGGCCAGTGCGGTCGTCGGACAGCCCTGGGAGTGGAGGCCGGCCGCTCCCGATCGGGGTTGCGGATTGGATTCACTGGGCGGACCTGATGGCCCGTCCTCGGACGCGCAGGTCAGTGATGGTGCTCTCGCGGGGGGGTGTCAAGATGGGTCGCTGATCGACGTCATGATCCTGACGACGCCAGCCGCGCAGGAAGAGGCCGGTGGCGAGCCGGAACTGGTCGTACGCTGCAACCTCGGCATCGAATTGGCAAACACTGCGTATATCAATTCGAAGGTCCCGGCTCGGCTTCGACTGGTGTTCTTGACGCCGGTGCAGTACATCGAGTCGACCTTCCAGGCCGACATAAATGCTTTAGAGTCGAAGGATGATGGAATTCTCGATTCGATCCATGCGATGCGGGATGCCATCGGTGCCGATTTGGTGGCGCTGATTCGGTCTGAAGGCGAGTTCTGTGGTGTTGCCAACATCATGCCGAGTTCGACAGGTAGTGCCGACCGAGGCTTTAGCGTCACCGCGCAAGGCTGCCTCGCTAACCAGACCTTCGCTCATGAGATCGGGCACAATCTGGGCTGCTGCCACGCGACGGGTGATGGCGGTGGCGGCGGTTGCGAGACTGGCGGATTGTTCCCCTACAGCCTTGGATGGCGGTTCGACGGTACGAGCGGGAATCAGTACCGCACGGTTATGGCCTACAGCCCCGGCGAGAGCATCGACCATTTCTCCAGCCCCGAAATCAGTTTCGAAGGCGTACCGACGGGTGTTGCGGCCGCGGGCGGTGGAGGTGCGGGTGCAGACAATGCCCGAACGATCCGCGAGACGGCTCCGGTTGCGGCAGGCTACCGATGTTCGATCAGCGAGACGAAGCTTGGTGACTGCGACGAGAATGGCACCGTCGACGCGATCGACTTGCTCGAGGGAACCGGCAGTGACTGCAATGGCAACGACGTGCTGGACTTCTGCGACCTTCAAGACCCCGCCAGCGATACGGACGCCGACGGCCAACTTGACTTCTGCGAGGCCGCATACGGTGACCTCAACCTCGATGGAGTGATCGATGGTGCCGACTTGGGGATCCTGCTGGTCAACTGGGGAGGAGTGGGTCCACTCGGGGATCTCGATAACAACAGCAGCATCGATGGGGGCGATCTTGGCATCATGCTGGTGCGCTGGGGCGGCGTGCCCTTGCCTAAGCCTGTCGTTTCAAAGGTGACTCCCAATTTCGGGGGCGAAGAGGGCGGAACGCTCATCACCATCCGGGGTACAGGGTTCTTCGGGACGCCAGCCGTTGACGTTGGAGGCGATGGTGCCACCAATGTTGAAATCGTTGACGCAACCACCCTCGTTGCCCGGACACCTCCCGGTGAGCTCGGTCCGGTTGCGGTATCGGTGACCACGTCGGGCGGAACCGGGACCCGCAAGCGTGCGTTCTTTTACGTCGATGTCGTTGTACCGGAGTGGGCCGAACTCATTGAACCGGTCCCGGATCCGGCCGTGATCACCGATCCCGTGATGCGGGATGAGATCCTGGCTACGGGTCTGGCATGGAGGGTGCGCCACGCGGCCACGCAGATCGAGATGCTCGTGGTTCCCCCGGGTCGATTCGACATGGGGTGTTCGCCATCGCTTGCCTTTCCCTGTGATGGCGACGAGAGCCCGGTCCATGAGGTGACGCTCACCAAGTCTTTCTATCTCGCTCGCTACGAGACCACGCAGCAGCAGTGGCAGGGCGTGATGGGTAGCAACCCCAGCGCGTTCCAGGGATCCGCCTACCCCAACGCGCCCATCCGTCCGGTCGAAAAGGCCCGATACAGTCAGATTCTGGAGTTCATGACCGCGACCGGCATGCGGCTCCCTACTGAAGCGGAATGGGAATGGTCCTATCGGGCGGGCACGGTGACGGCGTTCCACGGATCGCCTTTCGTGCCCCAAGGGACGGACATCGATGCAAACCTGCAGCCGCTCGCATGGTTCAACCTGAACTCGCAGTCGCAGCCGCAACCGGTGGGAGGCAAATCAGGCAACGGGCTTGGACTTCACGACATGGCGGGGAACATCTGGGAGTGTGTTGCCGACCGCTACGCTTCCAACTATGGCTCTGCCCAGCCGGTATTCGATCCGACTGGTCCCACGAGTGGCGTGCTTCGGGTTCTTCGGGGTGGGGCCTGGATCCTCACAGGCTCGGATTGCCGTTCATCCGCGCGCCACAAGATCGATCCATCCTCGAGTCTGAACTTCGTTGGATTCCGCGCCGCAAAGTGGCCATGACCGAGCTCAATTGGTTCGCCCGATGGTCAGGCCGGTCGGTTGATGTTGCTCCGGAACCCGCTTGCGGGCGCGGATCTGCTCGTTGCCGAGCTGGCCGCAGGCAGCCATGGCGCTGCGGCCCTTGGTGCCGCGGATCTTGGTGAACTGGCCGTTGGCAACCGCGCGGTTGACGAAGGCATCCACCGATTCATCCGTGGGCGCGGGCCACGGGCTGTTGCGCCGCGGGTTGTAGGGGATCACGTTGAGGCTGCAGCGCATGCCCTTGAGGAACGCACAGA
>SXXZ01000208.1 GCA_005789375.1 Verrucomicrobiales bacterium
GAGCGTTCATTAAGTGCTGGAAAGATTGGACTGGATTGATGGCGAAGGCAAAACGCAAAGAGTCGCACCGCGCGACAGCTCCTCGGGGTCATTGTTGGCCGAGTGAAGTGACTTCGCTCAACGGAGCCACGAGCCATGCGAGACGGGGGCCGAGGAAGGACCCGATACGGAAAGGAGATGAGCCACACTGCAGAACGGGAGATCCGCAGGCAGCGGGAAGGGGATGGCGGAAAGCCGATCCGGGAGGTGTATTAAAAGAAAGAATATTTCCGAAGCCGCGGATCACCGGTGAGGCAGGTAATTCGGGCTTCAAGAAACGCGGACTCTACTTTTCCACTTTGAATCCGAGTCCCTTGCGCACCGGAAATGGATCGGCGACTATTGGTATTCAGCGTTCAAAATAATCTCGTGAAAACCCGTTCCGCCCTGAGCTGTCTGATGATGTCAGCCTTCGTTTTAGCGCTGTCTGTCCACGCCGCCGACACGTCGTTCAAGCCGCCAGGAGCCAAGACTTCCAAGCCGGATTTACTGGGGCAGAAACGCACTGAGCTGCAGGATTCCCGCGGACAAAAGGTGGGCGAAGCCAGCACGACCAAGCCAAATCTCTTGGGCAATACGCACACGACGGTCCGCGATTCCTCGGGCCAGATTCTGGGTGAAGCCCTCGCCCGTAAGCCGAATCTCCTGGGGCAGTCCAAGACCACCTTCAAGGACGTTCGCGGCGCGACAATCAGCGAGGGAGTAACCACTAAGCCCAATTTACTGAGGGAAACCAAGACCCGCTTCAAGGATCCCAGCGGCCGCACTTTGGGTGAAGTGATGACCACCAAGCCCAATTTGCTGGGTGAAACTCGCACTTTAACCCAAGGCGGTACGACCTGGAGTCCGGGGACAACCTCCGGCAAATCCACTACAACGTTGCCTTCCACCAATAAGCGGTGAATATACACCCCTGCTTGGCTGCGCTCGGGTTGTCTAAAAGCAACGGGGCGAATGCGGAGAAAAGCTAAGCAAATCAGCTCTTGCCTTCAGGATGGTCAAAATACCACTTGATCCGAGGGCTATTATTCGTAATGTCTCCGGTCTTTCGTCCTATCGAAAAGGTCCAGTTTTATGCGTCGTCCGAAGGGAATCAAAACCAAGAAGTCCGTCTCTAAGCGGTTCAAAATCACCGCGAGCGGCAAGGTGCTCACTCAGCACGCCGGAAAGCGCCACCTGCTCTCCAGCAAGAACGCCAACCGGCGGCGTCGTCTGGGAACTGCGAAGCTTGTGCACAAGACCGACGTGTACAAGATCAAGGCATGTCTGCCGTTCTCTCACTGAACACCCCAACTTTTTAACCGCCTACCTCCATGCGCGTCACTAACGCTCCCGCTTCCCGCAAACGTCGTAAAAGGATGCTCAAGCTGGCGAAAGGCTTTCGCCTACGCCGCAGCAGCCATTACCGGTACGCCAGCGATGCCGTCGATCACGGCATGCAGTATTCGTACCGCGATCGCAAGACCAAGAAGCGGACCTTCCGCTACCTCTGGCAGATCCGTATCAATGCTGCTGCCCGTGCGGCCGGCCTGACCTACAGCCGCTTCATGGAAGGCCTCAAGGCCGCCGGATGCTCCCTCGACCGTAAGGTTCTGGCTGACCTCGCCGCCACCGACGCGAGCGCTTTCCTTAAGCTCGTCGAAGTGGCCCAGGCCGCCCTCAAGACCAAGCCCGGTGCGACGATTCAGGCCAGTGCGGCGATCAATACCGTCGCTGCTTGAGCATCCGCTCTGCGTAACCAGAGATCCATTCCACTGGAAATCCCAAGGCGGGCGCCCTTTTGACAAAGGTCGCCCGTTTTTCTTTCATCGGCTTTTGTTTGGCAACTTCCCAGGGCACTCCTAGCCAATGGATCCCTTGGGAATCCCACCCCTAGCAGACAAGCTCCCCAGACCGTCCTCCTGCCATGTCCCTGCAAGAACGCCTTCCCGCCATCCTCGCCGCCGCGCAGCAAGAACTTCGGGCCGCGCCAGATCTCTCTGCCTTGGATCGGGCCAAGGGCCGCTTCCTCGGTGCCGACGGTGCATTCACGGCCCTGATGAAGGAATTGGGTTCGCTGCCCAAGGAAGAGCGCCCACTAGCGGGCAAGGCAATCAACGCCGCCAAGCAGGAGTTGGAGGCCGTGTTGACCGAGGTGCGCGGTGTTTTGGAACTCAAGGCGGCACTGCCTAAAGAACCCGCTGATTTTACTCTTCCCGGACGCCGTCGTCCCTTGGGGCGACTCCATCCCTTGACTCAAGTCACGGACTCCATCGTTCGCGCCTTCCGCAAGCTGGGCTTCGCTGTGGCAGAGGGTCCCGAGATCGAGGATGAGGTCCATTGTTTCGACGCGCTCAACACGCCGAAGGATCATCCCGCACGCGACGCTCAGGATACTTTCTTCCTGGATACGGCCGATCGTCCGTTGCTGCGCACCCACACCAGCTCCGTGCAAATCCGGGTCATGGAGAAGACCCCGCCGCCCATTCGCATCGTCGTGCCGGGCCGTGTCTTCCGTCGCGACAGTGCCGATGCCACGCACAATCCGACCTTCCACCAGATCGAGGGCCTTTACGTGGACCGCAATGTCACGGTGAGCGACCTCAAGGGCACCGTCGAGGCGGTGTTCAAGGAGGTGCTGGGCAATGACGTGAAACTGCGCTTCCGCCCACACTACTTCAGCTACACCGAGCCGAGTTTGGAGATCGATTTCACCAATGCCCTCGTCCGCAAGTTGGGCAAGGAGTGGTTGGAGATCGCCGGTTGCGGCATGGTGCATCCGCAAGTGTTCGAGAACGTAGGGTACGACCCCGAGGTGTGGAGCGGTTGGGCCTTCGGCTTCGGCATCGAGCGCATCGCCATGCTGTGCTACGGCATCACCGATATCCGCCTTCTGTACGAAAACGACATCCGTTTCCTAAAGCAGTTCTGAAGTCTTCATCCAGCCCGAGTCGCCTCCGTCTCTATCTTTTTTGCCCATGAAAGTGACCCTCAACTGGCTCCGCAATTATGTGGACTTCAACGGGACCCCGGAAGAACTCACCGAGCGTCTCACGCTGTTGGGTCTCGAGGTCGAAGGCGTTGTGCGCCTGACCGGCCAATTCGACGGCGTGGTTGTGGCCCAAGTCCTCTCCCGCGACAAACATCCGAACGCCGACAAACTCTCCGTCTGTCGAGTCGCCGATGGTCAGGGCGAACGCCAGATCGTTTGCGGTGCGCAGAACTTCAAGGCGGGAGATAAGATTCCGCTTATTCTTCCTGGAGCCTCGCTGCCCTTGAAGGCCGGTGACACCCAACCCTTCACCATCAAGGTCGGCAAGATTCGTAGTGTGGAATCGCACGGCATGATGTGTTCCCACGAGGAGTTAGGCATTGATCCGGAGGCCATCGGTCATCGCCGTGAAGACGGTCTGCTCATTCTGCGCGAGGATGCAACGGTGGGCCAACCGCTGGCCGCCTATCTGGGGCTTTCAGGCAGTGATGTGGTGTTCGATCTCGAAGTCACCCCCAACCGTCCGGACCTCAACTCGCTGATCGGTATTGCTCGCGAAATCGCCGCCGTGACGGGCAATCCCCTGCGGCTGCCTCAGGTAACCTTGCCCGAGACCCAAGGGGCTTCGGCTTCCATACGACTCGAGGCCACAGAGTTGTGCCCGCGCTACACGGCCCGGGTGATTCGTGGCTTGAAGGTGGGGCCTAGCCCGGCGTGGTTGCGTTCCAATCTCGAGAAGGTGGGGCTGCGCAGCATCAACAACGTGGTCGATATTTCGAACTACGTGATGTTGGAGACGGGGCAACCGTTGCACACCTTCGATCTTCGACATATCCAGGCCAATGCGGCCGGTCTCCCAGAAGTGGTGATCCGCCGCGCCTCCGACGGTGAGAAGTTCACGACCCTCGATGGTCGCGAGCACACACTCAACCCAGAGAATTTGCTCATCGCCGATGCCGCGGGCGGCATCGCCTTGGCGGGCATCATGGGAGGGCTTCATTCGGGTATTCAGGACGATACGACCGATGTGCTCATCGAGTCGGCCTACTTCACTCCGACGGGCATTCGTCGGACCTCGAAGTCGTTGGCGTTGCGCTCCGATGCGAGCTACCGCTTTGAGCGCGGAGCCGATGTCCAAGCGGCCGAATCGGCCAGCCGTCGTTGCGTTCAACTCTTGTTGGAAGTGGCCGGCGGCACCGTGTCCGGCGCGGCCGTCGACGCATTCCCGAACCCGCCTCAAGTCAAAGAACTGACGCTGCGACATGATCGCGCACAGGTCGTTCTGGGCGTGGAGATTCCTTCCGAGACCCAAGCACAATTTTTTAGCGGGCTCGGCCTCGAAGAGGTGGGGCAGGGCATTCGCAGCGGATCGGCGACCTCCGTGTGGCGCGTGCCCTCGTGGCGCGTGGATCTCAAGCGCGAGGTGGATTTGGTCGAAGAAGTAGCCCGGCTTTTCGGGGTTGACCGTATTCCGTCCACAACGCCCCGGGGCGCAGTGGGAGCGCATCCCTTCGATGCCACCTACGACCGTTTTGCTGAGGTTCGGCGCATCCTAACAGGTCTGGGTCTCGACGAGGCTCAAGGTCAGACGCTCATTTCCGACACGGCCGCGCGGTGGGTCTCTCCGGAGGTGGTCCTCTTGGCCAACCCCCTCAGCAGCGACATGAATGCCTTGCGGCCCTCGTTGCTGCCAGGGCTTCTGGATTCGCTCAATCACAACCTCAGCCGTCGCAATGGCGATGTGCAGTTGTTCGAAATGGGCCGAGTTTTCAGCCTGCAGAACGGGGTGGCCCGTGAAGGGTGGCGCGTGGCCATTGCACTGACCGGTGCCCGAGATCCCCGCTTCTGGTCCGGAGCCGACCGCGACGCCAAGGCCGATGTCTTCGACCTCAAAGGATTGCTGGAAGAACTCATCGAACGGCTCGGTCTCCGCGGCGTGGTGTATGCGCGTCGCCCGGAGAGCACCGCCCTGATGTTGGAATCGGCCACGGTGACCCTCGGGGGCAAACTGCCCTTGGGACAATTGGGGCAACTGCTGCCGACCTTGGCCAAACGGTACGACCTGCGGGATGCGGTGCTGTTGGCAGAACTCGACCTCGATATCCTTCTGGCCCGTGGAAATTCAGCCCGGAGCTTCAAGACCTTGGCCGCGTTCCCTTCGATCCAGCGCGATGTGGCTATGATCGTGCCCGAAGCGATCACTCACGAGGCAGTCCTCTCGGCGGTCAAGCAAGCCAAGCCGAACAACCTTGAGGTGGTGGAACTCTTCGACGTTTTCCGTGGCAAGCACGTGCCCGAGGGACACAAGAGCCTGGCTTATTCATTCACCTATCGGGCGGCCGACCGCACCTTGAAGGACGAAGAAGTCCAAGCCGCCCACGACCGCCTCGTCGGCGTGTTCCAATCGGCCCTCGGCGCCACCCTGCGCGCCTGAGCGGGATAGGATCGGTCGTACTGGCTGCGCCCAATTGGCAGTCATCGGGCCTCTGACAGCCCCGCCGTCGGGGGCATGCCTACGGCAGTATCATCGGTTCGATATCGCCTCGGGCGATGTCGGCCTCCAGCAGGCTCAGGTGGGAGTCGAGGGCTTTTCGGAACGCTGGATTGGACAAGCTGACGTTCCGTCCCAATGGGTCGTCCTTTCCGCGATAGAACGGGAGGAAGAGATCTCCACCGTCGAGGACCAGGAGATAAACCACGCGTTTGGCTCCGCGGGGCGAGGTGGCATAGGCCTTGAGCAACCTCGTGCCGGCGGGCAGGCCCTTGACGGCGATCGGTACCGCCAGGGCGGCCCGCGCCGATCGGGCGATGACCGGCAGGTCTTCGGCCGGGATCGAATTGCCGAATTCCCGCCTGCGGATCTGGGCTGACAGCCAAGACCCTCACCGCTTGGACCCTCACCGCTTTTTGGCGGCCTTTTAATCATCGATCGGGCCACAGCGTGTCGGTTCCCCGAGGGAATTCTTAACAAGTCTGGTGGGCCCTGGATGCATTCGGCCTCATCTGGAGGAAGAAAAAAACGCTGGCGTTCATCCGGAAAGAAAACGGATCCGAGGATCTGGCAAAACCGCGGATTTCAAATCGGCAACTTTCCGCAGATTCCGGAACGTCGCTGAGACCCCACCTCACCCAAGCACTTCCGAGGTAGGGCGATTTCTCCGAAAGCGCCAGGTCCGCAGACACAGACTACCGCAGAAATCGGTCCGCCGCAGACACGGACCGCTCAGAGATCAGTCCCTACCTAGGAAGTCCTCGGACTACATCTGGGTGGCCGAAAATTCCACCTCACCCAAGCACCTCCGAGGTAGGGCGATTTCTCCGAAAGCGCCAGGTCCGCAGACACGGACTACCGCAGAGATCGGTCCGCCGCAGACACGGACCGCTCAGAGATCAGTCCCTCTGTGTGAGCTTGAAACTGAAACGACTAACCCGTGAACGACTGAGCACAGCGCTTCTTCCCTCAGCCCCGTCGCCTCCGCCGCAGGCGCAGGGCATTGCCGATGACGATGAGGTCCGAGAGGCCCATGGTCAGGGCACACACCACGGGGCTCAGGTATCCTAAGGCCGCCAGCGGCACGGCGGCGGCGTTGTAGAAGAACGCCCAGAACAAGTTCTGGTGGATGGTTCGCAGGGTTCGATCGGCGAGATCCAAGGCCTCGACCACCGCGGCTAAATCGGGTCGCAGCAGAACAATATCTGCCGCCTCGCGGGCCACGTCGGAGGCCTTGGCGACGGCGATGCCCAAGTTGGCTGCGGCCAGTGCTGGCGAATCGTTGATGCCGTCTCCC
>SXXZ01000209.1 GCA_005789375.1 Verrucomicrobiales bacterium
CCGCCCTTCCCTTATCCCGTTTCAGCCCCCTGCGCCGCAGGACACGAAAAAGGCGACCCCGTTTGAGGCCGCCTGTTGCGATGAAGCTTTGTCGTGGACCAAACTCTACGGCTTCATTCGGTAAAACTTGGTCTCGATGGGGGTCGTTGTATGCGGCGAGGTAACCGGTGCGCCGACATCCGTCCAGGGGCCGGTGAGGGTGCCTGCCTGCTGGAGTGTTCCTAGGTCCCATATAATCTGGACGGTCGATCCGGACGTGGTGATGCGGAGGTTGGCGCTTCCTAGCGGCGGCAGGTCCGCGAAGCTCTGCCCGTTGGCTCCAGCGGTGTAAATGCTGGCCGCTTCAAGGGGAGTCAACGCGCGGCGCCACACCCCGAGATCATCCATCTCTCCGGCCCCAGTCTCCTGATAGAGCCCCGTTGGGTCTTGGCCTATGGTTGCCGGTAGACCGGTATCAATGTCTGTGGCGGCCGCAGTCGAGGTGCCCGAGATCTTGTAGGCCCGCGCCAGGATACCGTCCTGATAAATGGAGACCTGCGACTTTCGATCCAAGACGTAGACAAGGTGATGCCACTCTCCGTCGTTAATGCTTCCGACTTCTCCATAGAAGCGGGCTCCTATTCCCGAGTTGCCGTAAAGGGAAACAGCCCAGCTCCCGTAGTTGAGAGGTGCTTCCGTCGGGGAGGCGCCACTACCAATACCATATCCGTAGGCCGGAGCAAAAACCCAGCCCGCCCCACCCAGCGAACCCGCGGTGGTGGTGAAGAAGGGGAGGTCGCCACCAATGAAGTTGGCGGGCAGCTTGATCCAAAAGGCGACCGTGAAGTCTACCGAGTTGGAGAACTGTAGATCGGGCCGGACGCCCAATGTGACATAGGAGGTATTGGTCACGATGGTGGCACCGGGTTCGGTGGGTGTGCCGAAATCGGAGGCGTAGGCCAGTGCCCGGCCGAGCTTTCCGCTGGTGTAGGTAGCGCCGATGACATTGCTGGCCGAGGTGTGGTCGCGGGCGATGGCTGTGCCGTTGTTGCCCCGGCCGGTGGCGTCGATGAGTGTGTTGTCGAAGGTGTGGTGCAGGACCAGGCCAGGGATGGTTACGGTGCTGGTGGGTGTCGGCAGCACGGTGAGAGTCACGGCGGTGCTGTTGGTCGATCCGACACTGTTGGAGATGAGGCACCGATAGAGACCCGCCGATCCGGTCGTCAGGGTTGGCGTGGTGAAGGTCGATCCGTTAGCTCCGGTGATATCCACTCCGTTCTTCTGCCATTGATAGATGAGGGGCAATGAACCGATGGCCGCGGCGCTGAAGGTGGCCGAAAGACCCACGTAGTTCGTCATCGCCTTGGGCTGCGTGGTGAAGGAGGGCGGCAGTGTGGAACCATAGGCCGCTGCGAAATGGGTGGAGATCTCGGTGTCGGAAAGAACGGTGTTGTAGATCACTACCTCGTCGATGATTCCATCGAAGCTGCCGTCATACCCCGGCGAATTGCCTAAGCGCTTGGAACCGATGCTGACCGGCGACGACGACGACTGGATTCCTTGTGGTCTTCCCGGGGAGCTATCGGACAGTTCGCCATTAATATAGAGACGAACTTCCGGGGAGCCCGGGTTGGACTGGTCGTACACCGCGACGATGTGTTGCCAACTGTCATTGGGGCCCACGGTGGCATCCGCTGAATACAGGGTGTTGTTGTTGCCGCGCGTGAAGAATCGGTATTTTCCTGAGGCGATATCGATCGAAAACTGCTCGTTGCCCGTGGTGCCATCGGCCCCTGTGCCTTTGGCAATCAGGGTGGACTCATCGGGCTGGCCTTCGCCGCCCTTGGCCCAGAGTTCGATGGTGAAGCTGACGTTAGTGCCTTCGAAGTTGATTCCGCTCCCAGGAAGGCCGCTGATCAAACCCACATAGCTGTTGGTCCCGCCGAAGAGGGCCCCTGTGTTGGTGTCGACCATCGAATATCCAGGCTGTTTGAGTGTCGTATTGAAGTAGGTGCCATTGAGTCGGCCTATACTGTCGTAGGCCGTGGTGCCTGAGGTTTCGCCCAGACGCCAGTAGGCGAGCGGCTTGGCCGAGAGGGCGGCGGCGGCAAAGCCGGACGGGGCCGGGGAGACGGTGAGTTGTGCGGTGGTGGTGACGCTTCCAGCGCTGTTGGCGATGCGGCAGGTGTAGGTTCCGGCCGTGGCCACCGATGCGGTCCCGGAGATGAGGGTGCTGGTGGCTCCTGCGATATCGGTTCCGTTGAGTTGCCACTGGAAGGTCTGGGGTAGACTGCCTCCGCTGAAGACTGAGAACTGGAAGGGGGTGCCGGAGAAACGCTGCAGGTCGACCGGAGCCTCGAGGATCGTCGGCGGGCCCACGATGATGTTCAGCGAGACCGTGCTGGTGGCGGACCCATAGGGATTAGACACGACCACGGAATATACAGGTTTAGAAACCTTCAGCGGTTGCAGGGTTAGTTGCGCGGTCTTGATGTTCAGAGCGACCGAGTTGCTGTACCACTGGTAGGTCAGGGGTGGTGCTCCTTCGGCCAAGACCGACAAGGTGGCCGTGTCGCCATCGTAGAGATCTGGCCAACGGACGCTGGGGTAATCACCGGGGCTGGAGATGGGCTTGTAGATGATCGGGGTCACTAGGGCCGAGGCGTAGACACTGGCGATCTCGGACGCGCTGAGCGACTTATCGAAAATGGCCGGCTCATCGATGGATCCGCCGAAGAATTGTCCCGCCGCTTGCCACACCTCGTTGGTGTAATTGGCAGCATCGTTGAAGGCATGGGTGGGAGATGGAGGACCGAAACGTGAACCCATGGTCCATCGGGAGACATTGACGGTCGCTGCGGCTCCGTTCACGGATGGGGTGGAAGCGATGAGTTGGCCGTTGCGGTAGAGGTTCCAGGCCGTTCCATCGTAAGTGCCAGCGAGGAACACCCAGTTATTCAGGTCGGTTTCGGGCATGGTGGCCTCGGCGGTGTCGTAGTACGTCTTTCCGTCTGAAGTGCCGATCTCATAGCGGTTGGTCGTGCCATAACCGCTGTTCTCGTAGCCGCGGGTGATGCGAAGGAAGGTTTCGGCGTAATTTTCATCCCAGCCCTTGGAGAGAATGGTGCGAATGCCGCCGCGGACAGTGGGTTTGATCCAAGCCATCAGGGTGACTTGCCCGATGAGATTGCTCAGGGTGGTGTCCGCACCGGCCGTAATGGACCCATTGTTGCCATCCAGGAATACCGCTCGGTTGCCGCTGCCCATGCCGGCAAAGGGTGTTCCGGGTTGACCCGCAAGAGTGCCCCATCGGTTCACGGCGTCTGCGGTCGTGCCGGAGGATCCGGAATTGATGGCGATCGGAAGAGTTTCCAGGGCGGGAGTTGGATAGGTTGGCTCGTTGAAGGGCCAGTAACCCGCCGGGGAATCAGCTAAGACGAGAGTTGAGTAGCCGGAGACGCCACCGAGGATTCCCTTGAAGTGGGCGTCGCATTGAACCGTGGACAGGGCGTAGGGATAGAAGGCGACCTCGTCGATCCACCCGTCAAAGCCGCGGTTGCCGCTGTAGACTAGGGCCGAGGGCATGGGGGTGTCGCCGAGAGTGCCGTTGAAAGGGGTGCCACCGATGCGCAAGGGCATCTGGGTGTTTTGTCGCAATGAAGCGATATTGGCGGGTGTCAGGGTGACGTTGGTGACATTCACGCCATTGATGATCAGCCGGGTGTTGCTCCCGTCGAAGACGCCCACCACGTGACTCCAAGCGCCCGCCTTGACGTTGTATTGAGGTAGGTTGGCATTGTTCACCGTGCCGACATACCCGCTGGCATTGCCGAGCCTGAACTCCACTCGGCCAGCGTTATTAATGTAGAAGAGATATCCGCTGCGGCTCGATGCGCCAAAGTCGTTCATCATCGACGACAGGGGGCAGAATCCGGTCGCGTCGGCTCCCAAGGTGTTGGGTTTGACCCAGAACTCCACGCTGAAGGAGCCTGATTTGTTGAGAGTAGGATGGTAATTGATATCTACCTTGGATCCGCACCAACCGAGAGCGTTGGTCGAGTTGTACAATCGGACACAACTGCCCACCCGTCCGGGAAGCCCTGTGGCGGCGGTGAGCACGGCGTAGCCATCGGCGGCGGAGCCCAACTCCCCGAGGTTGGCCAACCGCTTGAGACCGGGAGAGTTGTTGGTTTCATTGAGGCGCCAATACCCCACTGGCCCTAAAGCTTGAACAGTGGAAGCGTAGTCGGCGCGCAGAGGGGTGCGCGCTGTCAAGGCCAACAGAAGCAGGCTCGACAGCAGCGACCCCAGTCGGTGGAGGGTGGGTCGGGTGTTCATGGTTGAGTTGGAAGTGGGAGACGGGCTGCGGGAGAAGTTATTGGTTAATCGGACGGGTGGTTCGTTCCTGCAACCATTCGACATCTGGGTTGCGCGGGGTGGGGATGTCTGCGGCTGTGGCTGCAGCCTGGACCTTCAGAGGCGGCATGGACCTGCCATCTACCCATCGCTTGATCTCGGAGTGACCATCGGCGAAGGAAAAACCGCAGGCCTTGCTGTGGTAGTAGCCCGGTAGGTCCATGGTGAAGCCGTACAGAGCCGGGTTTCGAGGTTGGTAGCCGGTCATGCGGGTCATGAAATTACCCCAGTTGATGGTGTCCTCACGTTGGTCGAGGAACACCCAGGTCATTGAGGGGCCGGGTGTTCCTCGCCCCCCGGCGATATCCCCGAAACGCAGAAAAAGACTGTAATTCTGATTCTCTGTGGTGGTTTTTCCGGCAAAGCCGCCGAGGAAGAAGTTCATCGACATCGAACGGACTCGGGGTTTGCGCTCACCGTTGACGGTCACAAACGAACGGTCGGACGGGCATTTGTAAATGCTGGCGCTTTGACTGTACTTCCAAAGGGGGCGTAGGGTGATGTCGGCGGTGGGGTCCCAGTTTTTGCGGTCCGCCGAAAAATTCATTTCGGTGCGGGTCCAGGCGTAATTGTTGTTCGGGTCGTTGGCCTGGGCATTGTGGCTGGCGTAGACGATGAAATCCTGATTGTCCTCTGCGTACATCCTCCAGGCCAACGTGAGTTGGCGGTGGTTGTTCATGCAGTAGATGCCTTGTCCCTTCTGTTTGGCGCGTGCCAAAGCCGGAAGTAGCATCCCCGCCAGAATTGCGATAATGGCGATGACGACGAGGAGTTCGATGAGGGTGAAGCCAGAAGGGCAACGTCGACCGTGATGGGTGTGCAACCTCATGGGCGTTTGGGTTTTGAACGGCCGAGCCCCTACCGAGGCTTACTATTTCTGATAACCTAGAGATTCCTAAAGCCCAACAAACGCAACTCAAAGGTTACATAATTGTAAGAATTTATCAAATCTCTGGGGTGCCTAGGACTAACCCCCCGGCCCATGCGGGAAGGGGCGCGATTCAGCGGAAGAGTTGTCGAAAGATCTCAGGGACCTTGGTAGCGAAGAAGAGGAAGCCTAGAAGGAGGATGAGGGAGAGGGCGAAGAGCCCAAATGCGATAACCCGAAACACTTTGACCCGCTGCTGAAAGCTTTGTGATTCCTGCTCGCGTTGGGTCTTCCAGAGTGCGAATTCCCGTTGAACCAGCACATCGGCCTGCGCCGCGTCCGGGCTTTGGTACGTCCACCACCCAGCCTCTCGTTGAACAAACGACGGCAACTCCTGGGGAAGCTGGGATACAGGGATCGATTGGTAGCCGCTGACCCGCCAGTACTCGGCATCTTCTTGGGTCCAGGTGCGCGAGATTCCTTGGTTGCGTGTGAGGATTCGCAATCGTTTCCAGACGGCAGCCCGACAGGCGTCGGGTTCGACGAACTGGGGGGAAGACAAGGCCTCGCTATGCAGCAGCGCTTGATCGCCTTCCACCAAGAGCCCGATGGCGTGAAGGATTTGTCCGTCCGGATCGGTCACTACATGAAACTCGCTCAAGAACTCCGCTAGCTCGATAGCGGGAAGCCCCGATTGCGACCACAGAATCTCCAAGGCTCCAAGATCGTCGGCCGTGGCGCGACGGGATTCTAGGAATGGGGGCTCCATGGCAAATAGTCTACCTCAAGAAATCGCGTCTTCAATGACCGGCGGCCTGCGTCAATTGAGAACGATGCCTAGGCGGAGGTAGGTCGGAACATCGAGGTCCACGCCTTTGTGCCGGTTTCGCTCGGTGTTGTCGAAGCGGCCGCGCTGGGCGATGTCAAAGTTCATGATCATCTGGGAGTCGGGCCGACGGCGGGAGGGTTTGTTGCGCTGACCACTGAGGATCCGCTGGCGCTGCTCGATGTTCAGTTCTGGGGGCGGTGGAATGAACCGGGAGTCGGTGGTGGAACGAGGCTCGGGTTCCCTGTTGAAATCCTCACCATTGAAGACGATGGGCGCGCCGCGTTGCGTTCCTACCTCGGGGCCCTTTGTGATCGGCACGGCGTCGTTCCGGGCAAAGCCCGATCCGACCAGTGGGTTGGGAGCCGAGGCGGCGGGGCGTGTGGTGATGGCTGTGACAAGGATGTGCCCGGTAAGGGCTGGATCTATCGAGGCGCCCACGATGAGTTCAGCAGTGGGACAACGTCCTTGCAGGGCTTCGATCAATCGTTCCACCTCGCCGATCTGAAGGTCGTCGCCTCCCGCGACACTGACCAAGATCTCCTTGGCCGAGGTCAGGGCCGACCCGGTATCGAGGAATGGATGTGTGAGCAATTGCTCGGCGGCGGCATGGGCCCGGTTCTCTCCGGTTGCTTGTACGGCCGCGAAGGCGCTCTCGGCGTGGCGACCTCGCAGCAGGCGCTCGATGTGGGCGAAATCTAACGGGATGAGGCCCGGTGCGTTGAGGAGTCGCCACAAGCCTTGAAGGGTCTGGGCCAGTAGTTCATTGGCGAACTGGTACAGTTCGTGAGGGTGGGTGCGGTCATCGTGCATTCGCCGGACTCGCTGGTTTGAGATAGCCAAGACCGCATCGGCGGAAACGCGCAGGCGATCGAGGGCTTCCTGGGCGTACAAAAGCCGTCGTCGTTCGAAGTCGAAGGGGGTCGTGGCGATTACCAGAACCAGTGCTCCGGATTCGCGCGCCGCCCTTGCAATGACTGGAGCGGCCCCGGAGCCGGTTCCGCCGCCAAGTCCGGTGATGACGAAGACCAGTCGGGCCCCTTGAGTGAACTCGTGGATGGAGGAAAGGTCGCTCTCAGCGCTCAGTCGCCCGATCTCCGGATCGCCGCCGGCACCGAGGCCGTGGCTAACAGAAAGACCGAGCGTGATTTTCCGGTCGATCAAAGAGAGTCGCAGGGATTCCGGGCTAGTGTCTGCGTGGGCACATTCAAGAGAGCTTCCGGAAAGGGCCTGCAGGCCGCTCAGGATCTGGGCGCCCGCGTGTCCGACAGCGATGAAGCGAATCGAGGCATCGTTCATGGAGGTGTGTGGCGAAGGGTTAGCGGAGGAAGGGCAGGACATCGCGGATGCTGAAGCGCTGGCGTGGGCGGTTGCGCTGGCGCATGCCGCCATACCGAGCGATACCGATGGCTGTTGCGAATTCCGGATGGGACAGCGTGGCAGAATTGCCGGTGATGTTGCGAGAGGTGCCCCGTGTGATCGGGAGTCGGAAAATGCGTTGAGCCAAAGTGTCGATGCCGGGGATGTGGGAGCATCCACCGGACAGGAAGACTCCGGCCCGAGCCTCGTCGAGCAGGCAATTCTCGGCGCAACGCTCGGCGATGAGCTCGAAGAGTTCCTGTAGCCGAATGGACATAATGCGGTGGAGGTGTTCGAGGCTCACCTCCCGATGGGACAGTCCTAGGTCGTTTTCACTCAGCGGGACCATTTGTCCTTGGCTGCCGGACGCGACCACAGCACTGCCGTGCCGGATCTTGAGGCTCTCGGCCAAGGCGATATTGATCTTCAGGCCCAGAGCGATGTCGTTGCTGAGGTGGTCTCCGCCGAGGGCGAAGACCCCGGAGTGGCGGATGGCCTGGCCCTGCTGGAAGACGAATTCGGTGGCGCCGCCTCCGATGTCGATGACCAGGGCTCCGTTTTCTTTGTCTTCAGGGGTCAAGACGGCTTGTGCATTGGCCAAGCCGTTGAAGACTGGTTGGTTCACTTCGATCGAAAGTGATTGAACCAGCCGCATTGAGTTCTGGATTCGCAGGGAATTGCCGTAAATGACATGAACATGCGCTTCCACCTTGCGACCCAACATGCCGGAGGGGTTGTCGGAGACCTCGACCCCATCGACGCAGATGCGCTGGCGGATCGTGTGCAGGATGGTGTGCTCGGCTGGCAGGGTAATGGCCTTGGCGTTGTTGGCGGCATCGGCCACATCTTGCGGGGTGACCAACCGGTCATCGGACGCCACTGGGTGCATTCCGGTATTGTTGAAGCCCTCAATGTGGCGTCCGGAGACTCCTAGGAACAAATTCCGGACCGTCACTTGGGCCTGCTCCTCGGCATTGCCCAAGGCTGAGCGGACATCCTCCTGCGCCTTGGCCAGGTCGACGATCTCTCCCTTGCGGACCCCGTGCGATTTAGACTGCCCGATTCCGAGCAGCGTGAATTCGCCGCGCTCGTTTTCCTCGCCGATGGCGGCGCAGATCTTCGAGGTTCCGATCTCGAGGCCGACCAGGATTGGGGAGTCCTTAAACATGGGATCGTCGGGGAATGCGTTTGGGTTTGAGACGACTGCCCCGTTCGGGGGTTTCAGACGGAGGGAGCACTGATGTGGGAACGTTCCAGCGGATCGGGGAGTTCTGGGAGACGCTCAGGTCCAGGCTCTGGATTATTCGAGATTCTTTTAGCTCTTTGAGCTGATGCAAGATTTCACCCCAGCGCTGCAATTGGCTGCCGTAGTCGCGGGCCGCGAAGGTGATCTCAGCAGAGGTATCGGTGGTTACCATCAGGACACCGGGCTCGGCGATAGAGATTGTGCGGATGTCGGGCAGAGATCCGGGTTCAGCCGATTCGTAGGTCTTGACGAATTCGAGCGCCCGAAGCGTGTCGGCCTGGGCGGTGGGTCGCTGGGCGTGATAGCCGATGAGCACCGGCAATGCCGATTCGGCTGCCACGGCCTCGGTAGGAGCGCTAGAGGCATCTAGGGGCAGTAGCAGATGGCCCGATTCGTCGAGCAAGTATCGGGCCTGGAGCCCGTTCTTCGACAAGGGCTCGACGGCGACGAGCGGGAGTCGCTCCCGGATGCGAATGAGCAAACTGCCGGGGAATTCAGCAATGATGCGGGCCGAGGCGATGCGGGGGTGGTTCTGCAGGCGATCCCGCAGTTGGGGAAGATCTACTGAGAGAATGTTTCGGCCCAGTGGAACACCAGCGAGGCGGCGCACCTCCTCGGGTGAGAGCACCCCGTCGACCTCGACAATGACTTCTCGGATGGCCAGTGCCGGGATGCGATTGATCCAATTTTCGCGAAGCCACCATCCGCCTACCGCCACCGAGCCTAGGAGTGTGAGTGTCACTAAGGTTCGGATGATCCAGCGCCGCAGTGCAGGGTGAGCCTCACCAGATGCCTCGGCCGACAGCTTCGCATGGAGAACAGTGCCTCCTTTGGGGCGTCTGCGGTTTTCGTGAGATCGGCCGAACATGGGTTATCTGGGGTTCGCCTGTCTGCGGAGGGCGAGTCGCACCATGCGGTCGCAAAGTTGCGGGAATGAGAGGCCGGCGGCTGCTGCAGCCTTGGGGAGGAGGCTGGTTTCGGTCATGCCCGGCAGTGTGTTGACCTCGAGGACCACCGGTGACCCGTCCGGGCGCACCATCACATCGACCCGGGCATAGTCTCGGCCACCGATGGCGTGGAATGCAGCCAGCGCCGATTGCTGAATCTGGTGGGTGACGGCCGGTTCGAGGTCCGCAGGACAGAAATAGTCGGTCCGTCCAGCAGTATACTTGTTGGTGTAGTCGTAGGAGCCCGACTTGGGGCAGACTTCTACCACAGGGAGCGCTAATCCATCGAGAATGCCCACGGTGGTCTCCCGCCCGATGATGCGCTCTTCCATCAAGACCTCACCGCCATGACCGAGGGCTTCAGCGAGCGCGCGGGAAAAGTCTTCGATGCGGTCGACAAACTGGAGCCCCACACTCGATCCCTGGCGGGTGGGCTTCAGGACGACTGGGGTTTGCCAGCCCTTTGGCCACCGGGCCGAGGCATCGATGAATCGCTCGAATCGGGCTGTGGCAACACCGGCCTTCAGGCAGCGACGTTTGGTTAGGATCTTGTCGAAGGCGTAGAGCGAGGCCGACACGCCGCAACCGGTGTAGGGCAGTCCCAGTTCTTCGAGTTCCGACTGAACGGTGCCGTCTTCGCCGTAGGTGCCGTGCAACGCCAGAAAGACCACCTGAGTGCCCGCGGGGATTTGTAAGTCACCCGGAATGGGGTCCAATTCATCCACGTGGTATCCAAGGGACTTCAGTGCCGAGGCGACGGCGGCGCCAGAGCGGAGGGAGACCTCGCGTTCGGCCGAGGGGCCTCCGCGCAAGACGGTGATGTGGAGGGGGGAGCTCATGCGTCTTCGCCGACGATTTCCACTTCGGTTTCTAGTTCAATGCCCCGGAGTTCACGGGCGCGGGTGCGGACTTGTTCGATCAATGCGAGGATGTCTGAAGCCCGCGCCTGACCCAGATTCACAAAGAAGTTGGCGTGGACGTCGCTGACCATGGCGTCCCCGACGCGGGCTCCTTTGAGACCTAGTTCATCGAGCAGGCGTCCCGCAGGTAGGGTGGGTTCTGGGTTTTTGAAGGTGCAGCCGGCGCTGGGTTGATTGGGTTGGCTCGTCCAACGTTTGCTGGAGAACTGGTCCATCTTGGCGCGGATAACGTCAGCATCGTCGGGACGGCCGCGGAAAACTGCACCCAACGCGATGTGGGTTCTCAGCAACGGACAGGCTCGATACTCCACGGTCACCTCTTGGGCAGGCAACGTCAGGATTTGTCCTGAGGGACTCATGCAGCGCAATTCCTCTAGGGTGTCGAAGGTCCAAGCTCCCATGGCGCCCGCGTTCATCCTCAGGGCACCGCCCAGGCAGCCGGGGATGCCTTCGAAAAACTCCACGCCACCGAGTCCGGCACGTCGGGCTTCGTGTGCGATGTTTTTGAGTCGGGCTCCAGCGCCGGCGGTGATCCGTTGACCTTCCAGTTCGATGCGCGAGAAGTGGGGGTGGGCTAAAGACAGGACAATTCCCCGGATGCCTCCGTCGCGGACTAAAAGATTGGAACCACGGCCTAGCAGTAACACGGGGATGCCGCGCAAGTGGGCGATCTCGAGCGTGCTCGCCAGAGCGTTGTCTGAGCTCGGTTCGACGAATAAATCTGCGGGGCCACCCACCCGAAGGGTCGTGCGTCGGGCGAGCGGTTCATCGCGCCGGACGAGGGTGTCAGGCGGCAACACAATCTGCAGGTCGCGGAAGGTGTTGGAAATGTCCTCGGCATGCGCGGCGGCCGCTTCAATGGTCGGACCGGCGGGTTCTTGGCTGAGTCGGAGCGGTGCGCTCATGCGGCCTCCTTGAAGGGAATCCAGCGATGGGCCTGAGGCAGGGGGCGCGAGGCGGTGGTCCTGCGGACGGCTTGGGTGAAGGGTTGTCGAAGGTGTTCGAGAATGCTCTCGGCGATGAACGAGGCCGCCTCTGGGCGATCGATCTCGACCAAAGCCCGCTGCATGGAGGTTCGCAGGGCGGTGTTGCGGAGCAGGGTCAGGACCTCCGATTGGAGTCGCTCCGGATCGGGGTTGGATTGGGAAAGCAACACGGCCGCACCACATCGGGCCAACGCGTCGGCATTGTGGAACTGATGATTGTCTTGGGCTGTCGGTAACGGGATCAGGATCGAGGGAATTCGCAGGGCCGCCAACTCGGCCAGCGATGAAGCTCCGGCCCGACTAATCACAGCGTCGGCCGCGGCCAGGGCTAAGTGCATTTCTTGGAGGAACGGGCGAACCATCGATCGCAGACCCAGCGGGTGATGGGCCGCTGCAACGGTTGCCAGGTCTGGAGTCCCCGAGAGGTGAATGAATTGGAGGTCAGGAGCTGCTGTTGCCAAACCCGGCAGGGCGGCGCAAACCCACTGATTGAGGCCGCGGGCTCCCTGACTACCGCCGGTGATGAGAAGTACCGGTTTGTCTGGGTCAAGATCGAGGCACACCTTGGCCGACCGAGAGTCGCGATGGTGGCGCAACTGAGAGATGTTCTCGCGGACGGGAGTGCCCGTATGGGTCACGCGGGTAGGCCCGAGGCGGGCGACAGTCTCGTCAAATCCGGTGAAGGCCTCGCGCGTCCAAGGGGCCATCAACCGGTTGGCCCGTCCGGGGATGGTATTGGATTCATGAAGGAAGGTCGCTGCGCCCAATTGACGCCCTGCCAGCATCGGTGGTGCGGCCGTGAAACCACCCATTCCTAAGATGGCGTCCGGCGGTCGCTGGAAAAGTGTGCGGTTGGAGAATTGTCGCCGGGCAGATTGCCAAGCGCGGGCGAATCCCAAAAGAAATGCTCCGTAGTTGCGGCCCTGAAGGCCCACCGCGGGCAGTGTCGCTACCTGGAGGCCGGTTAACCCCCGGACGGCCGCCTGATCGACCTCCTTAGGCGAAATCAGCAGCGTGACTTGGGCCCCGCGAGCCCCGAGTTCCCTGCCGACGGCCAGACCCGGAAACAGGTGTCCACCGGTTCCCCCGCAGGCGATGGCGACGTGGGTATTGGCGACGTGGGTATTGGCCACGTGGGTATTGGCCACGTGGGTATTGGAGCCAGGGTTGGATCTCATTGGGTTGGCAGGCTTTCCAGTTCTGAGATTTCGAATGGATTATTTCCGCTGGGGCGAGGTGCCTGAGACGTCTCCGGTGCGCGGCGGGCGATCGAGAGTAGGAGTCCTACGAGGGCTAGCATGCTGACTGCGCTGGAACCTCCGCGGCTGACGAAGGGTAGCGGCATTCCCTTGTTGATCATGGAGTTGGTCACCACTGCGATATTGATCATCGCCTGGCAGGCAATGAGGAAACCGATGCCGCCGGCCAGCAGTCGTCCTTCAACGTCTGCTGCCCGTGAGGCGATCCTTGCCGAGCAGAGCAGGATGACGACGAAGGCAACGAGCACGCCCAGCGTGAAGAAAAGACCCAACTCCTCACCGATGACCGGGAGGATGAAATCGGTGTGCTGTTCTGGGATGGTTAGTTTAATTGCTCCGGATCCCAGCCCGACTCCTTCCAAACCGCCCTCCCGTAAGGCCGCCAACGACTTGAGAGCTTGGGAACCCGTGGTCTGAGGGAAGAATTCCGGATGCAGAAACGCATCCATCCGGTCCCGGACCATCTTGCTGGAATTGTAGAAGTGGAAGGCCAGTCCGGCCCCGAGGAGGGTCGGAATGATGGCGTATCGCTTGCGCATACCGCTGAGCAGAAGCACAACCACTGTGACCATGCCGAAGAGAATCATGGTTCCGCGGTCCGGTTGTTTGTACAGCAATCCGAGGAATGGCACGATGACCAGTCCCGGCAGAACCAAGCCCCAAACGAGGGTGGAAACCGTGCCGCCAAAGCGCATGCGGGATCCGAAGCGTGCGCCCCAGGCCGACAGGGTTAGCAGTAATGGGATTTTAGCGAACTCCGCCGGTTGCATGCCGAAAATCCAGCGCTGGGCGCCATTGCGGTAGGTGCCCGCCGGTGAGAGAACCATCGCCAAGGTCACGATGGCGGCGGCGTAGAACCACCAGTGAAGCTTGAACCAAATGCGGTAATCGCTCCGCCAGAGAATGCACATCAACGCTGCCCCGGCGATGATCGCCACGGCCTGCACGGTGACGAAACTGGAGAACTTCGACTCCATCATCACGGCACTGGCGAGCATGGTGAAACTCAAGGCCAGCAGGAGGCTGACCGTCAGCAGCAGTAGGATGGAGGTGGAACGCATGGCGGAAGAAGATTATGAGCCGTCTGGACGTCCGGCAGCGGGCCGGACGTCCCTTCGGTGGGCCGATTTAGCGGCCCGTGCCGGGCGTCGGCGGGGTTGCCGGAAAGGTCGCGGCGGGCTCGGGCACGGTTAGGGTCTTTGCAGACGGCTCGGCCGGTTCAGCAGCCGCACCCTTGCCGGGGATCTTGAGTTTCTGACCGACGTTAATTTTGTCGCCAGTCAATCCGTTGGCGGTACGGATTGCTTTAGCGGTGGTTCCTTGCTTCTTGGCGATTTTGCTGAGGGTGTCGCCTCCTTTGACCGTATACGACGTGGTTGCGCCCGCCGTTTCGGGTTCGTGGGTCGAGATCGCTTTTGCCGCAGGGGTGGCGGCGGCCGAGGCAGCCGAGGCGGAGGCGCCAGCAGCAGGAATTTGGATCGTCTGGCCCACCTTCAGCTTGCCCAGATCGACACTCGGGTTGGCATCCTTGAGGGCCTTGAGGGAGACTCCGTGGGTCTTGGCGATATTATAGGCGATGTCGCCGCTCTTGATCTTGTACTCGGAGCCAACACCCGTGCTCTCGTGGGTCGTGGAACTGCCCGGGGCGACGGTGCCGAGTTCCGGGGGCGCGAAGGGTTGTGCCGGCGGGTTAGTGGTGACTGCAAGGTTACCCGGGAAAGTGACGGCACCCCCCGGAGGAGTGGCGACCGTGTTGGTGTCGAGACCGTGGGGCTGAATGGGAGCGTTGGTGTCGATAGCCCCGGGTCCGGGTTGCACGGCTATATCCGTCTGGTTGGTGGCCGCAGGAGGCTCCGTGCTGGTGGTGGTACTCTCTTTGTTGCAGCCGTTGAGCAGAACCACCAGGAACACCGCCACATGGGCGCTGAAAATGAAGGCGGCGATGCTGAAGGTGGATTTGCTCTTGGCGGCCTGTTCCAGTTTGGAGCCAGGCAGCAGCGGGGAATTGGGGGTGCTCATGGGGTTAGGCGGATAGACGGTGCGTCGTGGGTCGAGGATTGGGTTTTGTCGGATCCGTACCGAACCGGGTCCTCCACCCGGGTCGACACGAAAGTGAGTGCGGTCCTGATTGAGAGGACCGGGAAACGGTGAAGACCACCGCGTCCGCAATTGGGAAAAGATTCAGGTTGGCCCAGACTTGTGGGTGCGTCTGTCGGGATAGTGGATGAGTCTGGGTTTGCACGGATCACCGCGGCAATGCGGGATCGGGACCTGTTGAGAGCGCCGTGCACCGCTAATGAGATCTCAATTAAACAACCGAAACC
Source organism: Verrucomicrobiales bacterium (assembly GCA_005789375.1). The sequence continues at coordinate 15,131 of SXXZ01000209.1, forward strand.
GGGGTGATCAAGGAACATCCGGTTCGAGATGAAGATCGCTGATCCGGTGGGGCTGAAAAGACCGGTGTGGGCGTAGGTTGAGGTGTAGACACTCATCGGATCTTGAGGGTGCTCAGCGCCAACACAGCGCACAGGATTCCTGCGATGTAGAAGCGAGTGACGATCTTCGATTCTTTCCATCCCTGCTTCTGAAAATGGTGGTGGAGAGGGGCCATCCGGAAGATGCGTCGGCCCTCCCCGTACTTGTGGCGTGTGTATTTGAACCAACCCACTTGCAGCATCACGCTGAGCGCTTCGGCCACAAAAACTCCGCCGGCGATGAGGAGGACGAGCGGTTGGTGAATCAGGACGGCCATGATTCCGAGTGCGCCGCCCAGGGCCAGCGATCCGGTGTCGCCCATGAAGACCTCGGCGGGATGACAGTTAAACCACAGGAAACCCAAAGAAGCACCGATGAAGGCCGCGCAAACCACCGTCAGTTCGCTAGCGCCCCGAACGTGCGGAATTTGGAGGTAGGTAGCCAGCTTCACGTTGTCGGACAGGTAGGTCAGGATCAGCATGGTCATGGCTACGATGAGGGTGCAGCCAATGGCCAACCCATCCATGCCATCGGTCAGGTTCACTGCGTTGGAACTACCAATGATGGTCAGTGCCACCAGCGGGATGCCTATCCAGGGAACGGAACGGAGAATGGGGTCTTTGAAGAATGGGATTTGGATGTCGGCCACTAGGGTGCGGGTGGAGGGGAGTTGCCACAGATAGACTCCGACCACCAGAGCGAGCACGATTTGCACGACCCACTTTACCCGGGATTGGGCACCCGCAGCATTCTGCCGCGAGACCTTCAGCCAATCATCGTAAAACCCTAAAAAAGCCAATACCATCAACGAAAGCATGGTCAGCAGCACCAGTGTATTGGGTCGGGCCCAGAGGAATACGGAGATATCCAAGACCAGCAGGATTAAAACACCACCCATGGTGGGTGTTCCTCGTTTGGCTAAGTCAGCCGCCGCTGCCGTGGCATCACTGGGATTGCGGACATCCTTGGGCTGGTAGTCTTGACGGAACTTGAGGTTCCGAAGCCCTTCGATCACCCGTGGGCCGAGGATCCAACTCAGCAGCAGAGCCGTGATGGCCGCGCCCGCGCTACGGAAGGTGACGTACTTGAACACCGTCCAGGGAACCACTGGGAACAATTCTGAGAGCTTGTAGAGCATGCCGGGTTAGTGGTTTTCGATGCTTTCGATTTTGAGCGCCTCGAAAAGCCGTTCCAGACGGCTGCTGCGAGACGCCTTGGCCAAGACACAGTCTCCTGGTTGGAGGAGGGGGCGGAGCGCGAGGATGGCCCGTTCTACGTCGGGAAATACCAGGACCTGAGGCATGCCGCTGGCACCGTTGGCGGTGTGGGCAGCTGAGTGGCCGATGCAGACCAGCAAATCTATACCCAGACGATAGGCGGCGGCTCCGACCTCCCGGTGAGCCTCAGCGGTGTGATCGCCGAGTTCGGCCATGTCACCGAGCACGGCCACCCGACGTCCGGTGCAGGGCAGTTCGGAGAGGGTCTGGAGCGAGGCTAATGTTGAGTCGGTGTTGGCGTTGTAGGTGTCGTCTAACCAACGGATCCCTCGCTGCTCCGACCATTGGAGACGTTGTTTAGCTCCGGAAAACTGCGACAAGGCTTTCCGCGCCGCTTCGGGTTGGACCCGCAGTTCGGCGGCGGCCGCTAGGGCTAAAATGGCATTGGAGACCATGTGCCGGCCGGGGACCGCGATTTCGAACACGCCGCACCAGCCTGGCTCCGGGGCGGTGACCTCGAAGCGGGTCGAGTTCCAGTCGTTGCCCAGTATTCGGGCCTGCCAATCGTTCCCGGCATCGAATCCGGTGCGCACCACTCGGGCCGAAGTGCGAGAGGCCAGCGTTCGGGCTGCGTTGCAGTCCCCGTTCAGAAATAGGACGCCGTCGGCGGGTAAGCCCTCGCCGAGGGCGCTCTCTTCGGCGATGACTCCATCGATGTCACCGAAGTGCTCCAAGTGTTCGCGCCCGATTTGCGGCACCACACCGTAGCGAGGGTCGATCAGACGCACCAACGGAGCCAGTTCGCCAGGATGATTAGTGCCCGCCTCTAGGACCGCCGCCCGATGCGACCCATCCAACTCGAGAAGGCTCAAGGGCACGCCAACGTCATTGTTAAAGCTGGCCTGGGATCGGAGGGTGGGAAACGTTGTTTGGAGCAGGGCTGCTAGCAGTTCCTTGGTGGTCGTCTTGCCGTTGGATCCCGCCACGCAGAACACGGGCAGTGAGAACTGCTTGCGGTGGGCCGCGGCGATGAGTCCCAGGGCTTCGCGAGTATCTCGCACGCTGACGGCCGGCATTCCTGGTGGAACGTCAGAGAGACGAGCCTGAGAGACTACGACCGCTGAGGCTTTTTCGAGTTCGGGATCTTTGAGGAAATCGTGCCCGTCAAATCGTTCGCCGCACAGGGCCAGGAACACGTTGCCAGCCCGAAGGCGACGCGAGTCGGTGCAAACCCCGGAAACTCGGACACAGCCAGCCTCTTCAGGGTGAAAGGTCCCCTGGGATGCTTCAGCGATGAATTGGAGTGTCACCGGTTCCATTATTGCAGTGCGTAGCTTGCATTCACCACGGCGGTGACCGTTTTTTCCCGGGAGGTGTTGTCGTTCATTCCGTCCCAGGTGTTCTGGGTCGAATACAGTGGGGTCACTTGGAAGACGCCCATCTTGGCTGAGCGCATCCGGGCGATGGATCGTCCGCCTTGGGAGACGATTTGCTCGGCTCGGGCGCGGGCATCGCGGGCTGCATCGGCCAGCATTTCAATTTTGGCCTCACCGGCTTTGGTCCAAATAAATTCCGGGGAGGAGGAAGCGAATTCGATGCCCTGATTGACCAGTTCAGAGGTCTTGGCATCCATGCTCAGGACGGCGTCGATGTCACCGGAGCGCACTTCGATGGTGCGGCTGAGGCGGAATCGGACCGTGGGACTCTCGGTCTCGCTGTCAGCCTCGCTGGTTTGTTTGCTGGAGCGGACCTGGATGCGCTGGATGGCGACCGGATGGAACTGGGCGTTGGTGACGCCCTGGGCAGTGAGAAACTTGCGTGTGATGCTCTCCTGTTGACCGAGGACTGCTTGCGAGGCCAGAAGCGTGGGGCTTTCGACGGTGAGAGAACCACGCCAGATGACCAAGTCCGAACTCACGTTACGACGGGCCGATCCGGTGACGGATATCGATTCGGCGTCGGCCACTTTGAGCCAGGTCCGAGTGAGGAGTGTTGTAGAAACGATCAGTCCCGAGGCCAGAAAGAGGCCGGCTAAAACACCGAGAAGATGAGGTTTTGGTAGGGGTGTCATAGTGAATCTCCCACCCAGCCTCGCCCAGCCAATGCATCTCGAGCATGCAACCGATCGTCCCAGGGTATGACAGCGCTACCAATTTCCTGGAGGGGGCGGCTTCCCTTGCCTGCGATGAGCACGAGATCGTCGGATTTGGCTCGGCGTACAGCGGTCGCGATGGCGGCGTGACGGTCGGGTTCTTCGAGGGCTCCACCACCCAGACCTGCTTGGAGATCTCTCAGGATGGAGTCCACCGGCACATGACGTGGATTGTCGCTGGTGAAGACCACTTCGTCAGCCGCTGCCGCCGCCGCCCCCAAGGCTTGTCGCTCTTCAGGGGTTGAATTGCCGTGAATGCCGGTCACGAGCACAATGCGACGACCTGACAGGGTGCGTGCCTCGGCCAGGAGTTCAGCCAGGTCGGCGGCGCAGGAGGCTCGGTCCACGAAGACGCCATACGGTTGTCCGGCATGGACGGGTTCGAGAAGCCCGGTCGGGGGATCCAGAGAGGGGAGCGTGGCGAGGGTTCGTGTTGGGCAGCAGCCCGCGTGGATGACCCGGTTGAGTGCCAGATCAAGGGCCAGGAGGTTCGATCCGCCGACGAGTGGTAGGTGTGCGGTCCGAGGGGTGCCGTCTTGGGAAAACACCTGCAGGCGGCTGCCGCGCCAATGCAGCGCCTGTGCCTGGATCCAGGCACGTGGAGACGTCGGTGGTTGGAGGTGCGACCGGGGTGAAATGCCGGCGAGAAGCTCTCGAATTTCGGAGTCTTCTTCAATGATCAGGCAGTCTCCACCCGATCGGACATGGGTCGCCAAGAGGCGTTCCCACTCAAAGGCCTCGCTGATCTTGGGTCGATGAGGGAAGAGTCGACCCGCCATAAGCCCCCCTTCTGGAGTGAGCAGGGCCGAACGACGCCCCGCCCCGCTGAGCAGGGCGTGGACGAACGAGGCGGTGGCCGCTGAGACGCGTCCGTGACGGGCAATCCTGCACAAATCCAGACGTTGCAGGGGGTGGTCTCGGAGAGAGGTCGGGACCGGTTGAGAAAGGGGCTCTGGCGAGGCGACCTTGCGGGAGGGGCTGGATCGGCGGAACCGCGTCGGCTCGCTGGTACCGAGGGCTGGGTGCCTCGGTCGACACGCCGCAAGAGTCGCCTCTGCGGTCAAAGACGCAGGCGCAGTCTGGAGCATGAGTTCAGCGGTCAGCATGGTCAGTGACGCGGGAGGGCGGGGCGATCGGTCGCCGCTTCATGAGCGACCAAGACGGGTGAGGGAGGGATTGTCAGATAGCTTGCGGCCTCGCGGGAGATCTCTTTGAAGACCGGCACACAGGCGGCTCCATAGGCGGCCCGACCGTCCGACCCAGTGGGTTCGTCGGCGCATACCAGCAGGCAGATCTGAGGGTTCTCAGCGGGGAGGAATCCAACAAAGGTGCTGAAATGGGCGGTGACGCCGGCAGCCATGTGGGCCTGGGTCATCTTGTTGGCCGTGCCAGTCTTGCCGGCGACGGTATACTCACTGAGAGCGGCATCCTTACCCGTGCCTTTGGAACTCACTACTGCTGTCAGGAGTTGCACCAGTTGTTTGGCCGTGTCGGAGCGTACCACTCTGCCGACCTGACGCGGGGCCAGATTGCGAATGACGCTGCCCGAGGGGCTCTCCACGGACTTCACCAGCATGGGTTCCATGAGGATGCCGTCGTTGGCCACGGCGGCGTAGGCCATGGTGATCTGGAGCGGCGTCGCGTAAATACCGTAGCCGTAAGAAAGGATGAGCTGAGTGCCTAGGCCGTCCCAAGCCGGGATTCGCGTGTTGGGCTCTCCTCCGCAGAGGATGCCGGTCCGTCGGGTGAATCCGTAGGCCTCGGCGTACTTGACCAACGCAGTGGCTCGCGGCGGAGCAGCAGAATCCCAAAGGGCGTACCCGAGCTTGGCTGCACCCACGTTGGAGGATGCGGCGAAGGCTTCTTCCAAGGTGACCGTGTGCAGCTTGTGACCACGCGCATCGGCGATGGGCTTTCTGCGTCCGGCAGGGGGGCGCCAAGATCCGCCCTCGCAGTCGATAAGAGAACTTGGGGAGAGGTTGCGTCCTGGAAGTGATTCAAGGGCGGCCGAGTAGGTGACCAGCTTGAAAGTAGATCCAGGCTCGACCAACTCAGACACTGCGTGGTTGCGATGCTGCGGTTTGCGCGGGCCGCTAGGCTGTATTGGTGAACCGGGTTGTCGGGCTGGTGAGTAGTCTGGATCCGTGGCGTTGGCCAGGGCCAGAATCTCACCGGTCGATGGGCGGACCAGGATGGCTGACATCCAGTTGGGCTTCAGCTTGGCCATGCCTTGGCGCAATGCGTTCTCTGCAACGTATTGGAGATTGGCGTCGATGGTCAGCCGGACATTCGCGCCGGGTTGCGCCACGAGGTCCAGTTCTCGGGTGCCAGCCAATTCACGGCCTTTGCCTCGTCGGATAATCGCCTGACCAGCAACCCCCTGGAGCTCGTCGTTGAACTGCCGCTCAATACCGTCGGCGCCATGGATCTCGGGCGGCAATTCTCGGGTGCGGACGCGAATGCGGTTGGTGGCTGTCCGGTATTCTACGATCGGGATCAACCCGTTGGTTGTGGTTCCCAGAACGGGTAATGCGAGTTCGGCGTGCGGCATCACGCGACGCTCCATGATTTCGGCGGTGATTCCGTTTTCGCGAACCTCCCTCAATTGGGGTTGGATCCGCTTCATGGCCAGATTGATTTCCCGGTTGTCCCGGGCGATCTCTTTGCGAAAGCGATATCGCCTCGGCAAATCCCACCAGGCGATGGGAGCACTGTTGGTTCGTCGGCGAGCCACCGCGCTCGAAGCTGCCATCAGTAGGCGTTCCTCCGGGGATCGGAACACCTTCAAATTGGTGTGGACCCGGGTCCAGTCCACAAAGGATAGGTTGGAGGCCACCAGAACACTTTGGTTGGTGTGCAGCACCTGCACCCATTGGGTAGCGACCAGACCGGCGGAGTTGGTGCTGGCATCGGGTTTCCAGCGCAGTTCGGGTCGAATCCTGAGGCGATCTTCCAGGACTGTCGCCGGAATGGACAGCAGCGGTGAGAGCAGGGCCGCCAAGTGTGCGGCTTGATTGCTAATCACCACTGGATTGGCGCGGAGGTTGTACGTGAACTGTGAATAGGTCAGGCGTTCGCCGCGACGATCGAGGAGCTCACCACGGGGTGCCGGAATGTACGTGGTGCGGGCTGGGGAGGCGCCCAATGTGTAGCGGGGGGACTCGGGACGAAACCCCTGAATGTACACCAATCTCCCAGCCAACCCGATGAACACGACACAGAACAGGACGGTCAGTCCGGTCAATGTCTTGTCGGGGGTGGACGGGGTGTTCATGCGGTGGATTCAGCGGGGGATGGCTACAGCCAAAGGGGGCGCAGGAGCGGTGGGATGGGTGTTGTTGCGGGTGAGTTCCGAATTGGGGGCGCTGCCCAGAGACTGGTTGGTTACGTGGATGACCTGGCGGTAGGCGATGTTGGTCAATCCCAGTCGGAGCTCCTGAATACGGCGGATGAGCGCGGGTCGGGTGAGGAGTTTTTCGATTTCCTGCTGGTCCCGCCCGATAGATCGCTCGAGCGCTGTGCATTGGGTGCGGATCTGGCTGATCTGGTCTTGAAGCCGCTGATGGGCACGGCTTTGGAGAATCCACAAGAACCCCAGTGTCCCGATGAGTGCGGAACCCAGGAGCGCTCGCACGATCGTGCCGAGTCGGATTTCGGAACGTTTTTTTGTACTCATGGTTCCGGAAGTCGCTCCAGAACCCGCAGTCGCGCACTGCGGGCCCGGGGGTTAGTGCTTAGTTCTGATTCTGAAGCCGCGATTCCTTTTCGGGCCAATTCCCGGCCACGGGGACGCCGCGGGTGCCGGAAATCCGGATGATCCTCAGGGCCTTCAAAGTCATAGTCCCGGGCCTCGCGCCGCATGAACTCCTTGACCAAGCGGTCTTCTAGCGATTGGAAGCTGATCACCGCCAATCGGCCGCCGGGGGCCAAGAGTTGGAACGCGCGGTTCAAGCCAGTCTGGACCGCGGTCAACTCGTCATTGGTGGCAATTCGTAATGCCTGAAAGCAGCGGGTGGCTGGGTGTGTGGGAGCTCCCCGCCGGGGACAGATTCGCTCGATGAATTGAGCTAACTGGCCGGTGGTGGTGAAGGGGCGATTACGGCGCTCAGTCTCGATCGCGCGGGCAATTTTTCGGGAATGACGTTCATCGCCCAGTTTCCAAAAATGATCCGCCAATTCGCCGGCTGGGAGCGTGTTGACGAGGTCGGCCGCGGTGGGGCCCGCTCCGCTTTGATCCATGCGCATGTCCAGTGGTCCATCCTTCTGGAAGGAGAACCCGCGCTCGGGCGTGTCGAGTTGGTGGGAGCTGACGCCGAGATCGAGCAGAATTCCGTCGAGCGATCGGGGGGCGATCCACTGGTCTGCCTCGGTGAAATTGCACTGATGGGTCTCTAGCCGCTCGCTGTAGGGCTTGAGTCGTTCACGGGCGGCGCAGAGGGCCTCGGTGTCCCGGTCGCAACCGTAGAGAAATCCATCCGGTGAGCTGGCCTCCAGAATCGCCGCAGAGTGACCACCACCACCCAGGGTGCCATCCAGGTATCGTCCGCGTGCTTTGGGTTGGAGTGCGCTCACTACTTCGGTCAGTAGAACGGGTTGATGTGAAAATGAGGGCACGAGGCATCAAGCATTCAGTCCCGCGCGACCAAGCGGCTGGTTACCGATGAGCGGTTCCGCAGGCGGTTGACGGCCAATTCGGGATCGTGGGTTCCACCGGCTCCCGGTGGTCGAGTTTCGTGCAGGAGTCGGGTTTCCCGGCGGCGGCGCACGAGTTCTACGTCATCCTCGACGAGATCGTTGCGCATGGGTGTCACCGCAGGCAGTTGGAGCTCTCCCTGAATGAGGTTTCGGTTCGGTGTTCGATGATTCTCAAAGGAGAAAAAGCGGCGCACGAGTGTCTCGGGTAGCGCTTTGACGGAACCGAGTGGGACGCCCCCCAAGCTAGAGGTTTGTTGAAGGGAAGAGAGGGGGCCGCGTTGGCCCGAAGAAAACCAAGAGCGCGGGTTGAGCAGTGCCAACAGCTTCATGTCTTTTGGGGATTCTGGACCTTTTTGATGAGCCGTTCCGAGAGGCGGGCCGTCTGATAGGCTTCAGGGTTCCACAACTCGAATCGATCGATGCATCCGACGAAAAGAACGTCATCGGTCAGGCCTGCGGCTCCGCGCATTTCTTTGGGCAAACAAATCCGCCCGGCGCTATCGAGTTCTAGCTCGATGATCCGATCCACATAGTCGTGTCTCTCGGCCAGTCTCAGCGGGTCGGTGAAGTCGCCTTGGCAGATGGGGTTGCTGAAGCGCTCGAATTGTTCGACGGGCAGCACCATCACGAATTCTGCCTCCGACGGGTGTCGGATCATCACCGCCATGAGGGACAGGCTGGAGGGATCTTCGGGTCGCCACTTGGCCGGCAATGGAACCCGGCCTTGCGAATCGAGCTTGTGGTCGTAGCGCCAGGTGAAACG
>SXXZ01000210.1 GCA_005789375.1 Verrucomicrobiales bacterium
CAGGCCCCGTTGTGGTAGCTGGCCGGCAGGTCGGGCATGACCGCCTGCGCGAGATTCGGGGCGGGCTTCATGTCGGTGCAAAAGAACCCGTCGTTGATGCTGTCGGGATGCTCATCAACAAAGACCCAGGTGTCGGATGGTTGCACGAAGTCGGAGTCCTTCAGGAACATGCGCCAGGGCGGGCTGTTGCCGAACCAGGTGGGTTGTCCGTCATGCATGCCCACCCACGAGTTGATGGAGTTGCTGCGGATGCGGGGTTTGCCGTTGGCTCCCAGCGTCAAGAAGGTGTCGGCGGGGCACTTGTAGATCTTCTGGGTCATGCCCGTGTAGCGCCAGATCGAGCCCTTGCCCAAGGTGTTGGTGACGTCCCAGTTGTCGCGGTTGGCGGTGTTCCAATCGAGATTGCCGTAGGCCCAGGAATTGAAGTTGGGGTTGCTCGAGTAGGCCGGCGGGATCTTCCCGTTCTGGTCATCCACGTAGAGCTTCCACGACATCATCAGCTGCTTGGTGTTGTTGAGGCACATGATGCCATTGCCCTTGGCTTTGGCCTTGGCCAGCGCCGGCAGAAGCATGCCTGCCAAGATGGCGATGATGGCGATGACCACCAGCAGTTCGATGAGCGTGAAGCCATCCTGAATGCGTCGCTGCGGCCGTGGCGCGGAGAGAGAGAGGCGAATGGGAACCTCGGACGAGGGCTGGGCTTTCGGTGTCATGGTGTCTGATCTCCGATCAAAATCCCGAAAGCAGCTGTCGGGGGATAACGAAAACTACCCGGGATTAATGCTAAAATTGGAGACGAGCTCTTGGTTTGGTCAAGGCCTTTTCATCGTACCCTTTGAGTGCTTTTGTCCTCGGATTGGTATCTTGATCTACCGCTGGTGGAAACGATTGGGGTGGGGGATTGGTTTGGACAGGAGTAACTCAGGATCGGAGGCTGGTTCCTATGCCCCCGAAACATGTCCCGCAAGCCCTCGTTCATCGAGCGTTCTTGGAGGCTCCCTCTCAGGCTTTCGTGACGGTGTTGGTGACAGTGTTGGTGACGGCCTTGGCCGGAGGAATGGGTTGGGGAATCCGCGGGCAGTATGGCCATGAGACCGGGGCGATGATGGCCGGTCTGCTGGTCGCGCTGGTTCTCGCATTGCGTTTGGCACCTCACCTGCCGCCGTTGGCATCCGCACGGGCAGTGGCTCTGGCGACCGTGGCCATGGGTTTCGGCGGAACAGAGACCTACGGCCAGACCATCGGACTGACTCAAGACGCTCCTCTGATCGGCAACGCGGCGGCGCTTGGCTGGGGTATGTTGGGACTGGCCATCAAAGGGGGGATCTGGATCGGGTTCTTCGGATTGTTTTTGGGAATGGGTCTGGGCGGAATCCGATATCGGGTTCGGGAGATGCTGTTTTTGATGCTGGCTCTCCTTGCCGTTCAGCGGGTTGGAGTGGGGTGGATCAATGAGCCCTTTGATCCAGCCCATCGGATCCTACCGCGAATTTATTTCTCCGATGACTGGCGGTGGGAGCCGGATTCGGTCCTCAAACCGCGTCGTGAGGTTTGGGGAGGTCTGCTCCTGGCCCTTGCAGTCGCCGGGGCCTGGTGCGGTGTGCACCGCCGGGATGTTTTGGCTGTGCGCATGATGCTTTGGGGGTTCTTCGGCGGGGCCCTGGGTTTTCCTCTGGGACAATCGTTGCAGGCGGCGCACGCGTGGCATCCGGAGTGGTTTCAGGGCGGCCTCTGGACTCGGTTGGCGCCCCACATGAACTGGTGGAATTGGATGGAGACTACCTTTGGTTGCACTATGGCCGCGGCTGTTGCCGTGGGCTTGAATCGGAACCGCAAGCTCATCGCCCACACCGTCGATTCAGAGAAGGGGTGGACACTGCCGGTTGAATTCGCGGTTTTGTCCCTTCATCTGGGACTCCTCGTGGCTTCGGAGTGGGGACCATTTCCACGCATCCAGGCGATTTACGATCCCGGTTTGCACCTGGGCCTGATTCCTCTGGTGGCCGTGGTCGTGGGGCGTCGGTGGCCGGCGTTGCTTATGACCGTGGTGACCGTGGTGCCGATCGCGGGGAAGACTTTTTTAATCCGGGGCATCGAGAACCCCGTGGCGATCGGATGGGTGGGTACCGTCGGGACTCTCTGGATCCTGGGTGTCCTGTTGCTGGGATTGCCATTGGTTTGGGCGAGTCTCTCCGCGGCCTGGTGGATCGCAGATCAGGATCGGGAACCGGACAGTGGCCGGTCGCTGCGTCGAACCTTGCTCGGCTCAGCTTGGGTCTACTTCGCCTTGAACTTCGTTTTTTTTGACTTTCCTTGGCCGTGGCAACCTTGGACGGCGAGAACTCCCAACGCGCTCTTCTTTATGCTGGCCTTGTTCGCGCTTACAGCATTGGCGCTCGCCAGTCCCCGGGCGCGACCCGGGAGGGTTCGGGTGTCTTCTCAGTAAAAACTCGTCCAGTTGCCGTAGTGTCGCCAGACGATGGCGCTGGCTCGGGCGAGGTCGGCGTGGCCGTCGGCAAAGGCGCGGCTAATGGATGCGGCCCGACCGCCCTGGATTTGGAAGCCCGAGTCGGCCTTCATCGTCGGATGCCCGCCCCAAGCCTTCTGAAGATTGGTCTCGAAGCCGTCTTTGTAGAGCGTGTCGGTAATGATGGGGCTGGTCGATGCGCCGGCGTCTTCCAGTCGCGTGGGCCATCCTTCGACCATCGAATTGGTGTTTACCCGCGTGGTGGACGGCATGACTTTGTATCCCGGTTGTCCGGAACGAGGCACCCACCAACTGTGCTGCATGATGGCGAAGCCAAAGGTCCATCGCTGGTTGTAGTAGTATTTTAGATCGTCGTTGCTCGCGAGGGTTCGCTTGCGTTGCTGCTGGAGCCACTGTTGCGCCTCGGTCAATTCGGCGGTGCGGACCGGGCAGAAGAACATTGGCACGGTGAGTCCGTATTTTTGAACTGCCGGGATCATTGCATCGGCCACATCCCACGGGTTGTTGCCGACGTCGCCCAGCATGGGCAATCGACCACGGGCATCGTCGGAGGCGTAGAGGTTGGAGGCGATGGCCCATTGCCGGAAATGCGACAGACAACTGACCTCCTTGGCCTTGAGTTTCGCTTTGGCGAGTGCCGGCAAGAGCATGCCCGCCAAGATGGCAATGATGGCGATGACCACCAGCAGTTCGATGAGCGTGAAGGCGGAACGGGTCGAGGCGAGGGAACTCTGAAAGGCCTGAGCGCGATGCAAATCTCCTGAGGCTAAAGGGAGACGGGAATTCATGACCTGATAAAGTAGGGTTCACATTGTCGCTGGCCATTCCCAAATTCATTAATGAAGACTGGCCGGGTTGTGAATGGCTGGATGTACGCGTTGAGTCTGATAGGATTTCTGATCCTGCCCCCGGTTTTGTTAGGGCTTCGCTGGTTTCAGCCTGCCCGCTTTCCGTGGCGCAGGGTGCTCTTGCTGAATACACTGGTGGGTTGGGCGCTGTTCAATGGATTGGTGCACTTTCGGGCGGCGCGGTGGGCTGAATCGTTGCGCGAGAATTCCTCGCCGCCATCCATAGAGTTTGGCCAAGCGTGGATGGATAGGCAGCCCCAGCGGATGGCCCTCTACCTGGGCTGGGTCAACGCGCTGGCCTGTTCTTGTCCGTGGCTGATGGCCTACGGATCCTGGCAGTTGCACCGAAAGCGTCCGACAGCCTAATTCGACCCTGGGCCAAGAACTGCCTCGTAACGGCTTAGTCGAGCAGTTCGCGAATCTCGTCCCAGCTGAGGGTTTCGGCGAAGGCCTCTTCACCGGTGAGTGTGGAGGCGATGATCTCCCGCTTGCGTTGCTGCAAGCTGACAATCTTCTCCTCGACCGTGCCGCGGGTGATGAGCTTGTAGCTGCTTACCACGCGAGATTGACCGAAGCGGTGAGCCCGGTCGGTGGCCTGGTCTTCGACGGCCGGATTCCACCACGGATCGAAGTGCACCACGGTGTCGGCTTGTGTGAGGTTGAGGCCCACGCCGCCCGCCTTGAGCGAAATGAGGAATACCGGAGGGCCCGACGGTGACTGGAATTTCGAAACCTCGCCGGCGCGGTCCTGGGTCGAACCATCCAAGTAGCAGAACTCGACCTCGCGCTGTTTCAATTCTTCCTTCAGCAGACCCAGCATCCGGGTGAACTGACTGAAAACAAGGAGCCGGTGCCCGCCGTCGAGGCTCTGGTCGAGCAGGTCACCGAAGAGTTGTAGTTTGCCTGAATCGTCGGAGGCAGACTCAGTGCCGGGGGCGGCATTGTTGTCCTTGTCGGCATCCAAAAGTCGCAGGTCACAGCAGATTTGTCGCAGGCGCAGCAGCGCTGTGAGGATCACCATCCGGCTCTTAGCCAGTCCGTTGGCCTCGACGGCCGTATCGACTTGCTTGCGGGTCGCGGCCAAGACCTGCGCATACACCTTGGACTGAGCCGGTGTGAGATCGCAGTAGGAGATGTGTTCAAGCTTGGCGGGCAGTTCTTGCAGCACATCTTTTTTGAGACGCCGCAGCAGGAACGGCCGGATGCGCTTGCCGAGTCGGGCCATCGCACCCTTGTCCCGCTCCTTGGAGATGGGGATTTCGTAACGGTCCTGGAAATCATCGGAGCTGCCCAGGTAGCCGGGCATGAGGAAATCGAAGAGGCTCCAGAGATCGAGGACCGAGTTCTCCAGCGGCGTGCCCGTCAGCACCAGTCGGTGGTCCGCTGGGATGGCCTTCACGGCCTTGGCGTTTTGCGTGCTGCGGTTCTTGATGTGTTGCGCTTCATCCAGCACTGCCGTGTCGAAGGCGTGATCCCGGTGTTGCTCGATATCACGCCGAAGGAGCGCGTAGCTGGTGATCACCAAATCGTGAGCGGGAATTTGCGCAAAGAGCTTGTGGCGTTGTGGCCCGGACAGCACCAGCACCCGGAGCTTCGGAGCAAAGCGCGCGGCCTCAGCGGCCCAGTTGGTGACCAGCGAGGTGGGACAGACGATGAGGGTGGGGCGAAGGGGTTGGGCGCCCGCCGTCGCATTGAGTGAGGCGCAATGGGCCAAGACTTGAATGGTTTTACCCAGACCCATTTCGTCGGCCAGAATGCCTCCGAA
>SXXZ01000211.1 GCA_005789375.1 Verrucomicrobiales bacterium
CAACGTTGCCAAGCTGCAAACCCGTTCGCAGGCAATTTACTCCGCCAGTTCTCAGCTCAAGAAGATGACGGACCGGGCGTCCGAGTTGGCGACCATGGCCAACAGCATCCGGACCAAGGATGACTACGGGGCCTACTCCGCTGAAGTAAACCAATTGCTGGAGAATGCATTGGCCTTGGCCAACGGCAAGGACTCCAATGAGGCTCTGTTTGGTGGGACTTCGGGCGTCGCGACGGCGTTTGAGGCCGTTCGGGATGCGGATGGAAATATCACTTCGGTGGCCTATAAAGGGAACTCGAAGGTGCGGCAGGTGGATATTTCTGCCGGGATTTCCTTCGCGCTCGATGTTCCCGGTGCCAATGAATCGACCAGCGGTCCCCGCGGACTTCTTAAGGATGATCGGGCCGGGGTAGATGTTTTCGGTCACCTGATCGCTTTGCGCGACGCCCTGAATGAGGGCGATAAGTCCGCTTTCCCCGACATCAGTACGTCACTGATGAAGGATGAGAGCGGTTTCATCGAAAGTTTTGCCACTTTGGGTGCGGCTCAGTCGAGGTTGGAGGTGGCCGCCAAACAGAATTCTTCGGAGTCTATTTCGACCAACCAATTGATCTCGCAGGAGAGCGATGCGGATCTGGCTCAGACGCTGGTGGAATTGAACCAGTTGCAGGCAGCTTATTCTGCGGCCCTGCAGTCTGCGGGCAAGATCCTCAGGATCAGCCTCCTCGACTACATCTGAGCAGTCGGTCTGGCGAACCTCTGCCGGGGCGGAGGACTTCGTAGTTGGCCTCCATTTCATTTACTTCGATGGCCGTTCGAATCAGTTTCCTGAACCAAAAGGGCGGCGTGGGCAAATCCACCTGCTCCATTCTCGTGGGAGCAGCCTTGCAGTCGGCGGGCTATCAGGTGCAGTTCGAAGACATGGATCCTCAGGGGTCCTTGGCGATGTGGGTCTCGCACGTGGGCAAATTGGTACCGTTGCCGGAGGGCGTGGCTCCAGATGTTATTATTTGTGACACCCCCGGTCGGATTGATGTTTCGGCGAGCAGCCCGGATCCATTTTTTCGCGATCTCATTTCCCGCAGCGATCGATTGGTCATTGTTGCCGAGAAGTCTCTCTTCAGCACCCAGGCCTCGATTCCGATGGTCGAGTCGGTGAAGCAGTTCATGTCTCCAACTGCCCGGGCCATGATTTTGTTCAACAAGGTGCGTCGCCGCACCCTGGTGGGTGGCCAGAATGAGGAAGAGATGGGGCGCGATCTCGGCTTGCCGGTGCTCAAGAATTCGCTGCCGTTGGCTGCGGCCTACGAGTCGACCCAGATCCAGGGATTTAGCGTCGTGGTCAGCAAGAATCGGGAGAGAATTTTTCAGCTGGCCCTTGAGATCCTCCGCTGAGGCGTGCCGGCCCGGTGATGGGTTTCGCAGCCAGCGTGCTTTTTGAGCGGTTGCAGCGTTGACGCTTTTTTTCTGTCCGCCACCCTTCGCGACTCTCGTATGCCTCGTATTCAGCGTGCTCTGCTTTCCGTCTCTGACAAATCCGGACTCGTCCCCTTCGCCCGTACCCTTGTGGCGGCCGGCGTAGAACTGCTTTCCACCGGTGGAACCGCTCAGGCGATTCGTGAGGCCGGCCTACCGGTGCGCGACATCTCCGAGCACACCGGCTTCCCGGAGATGCTCGATGGTCGGGTGAAGACGTTGCACCCGAGGGTTCATGGCGGGTTGCTATACCTGCGTGGCAATCCGGTGCATGAGGCCACGGTGCGCGAGCACGGCATCTTGCCCATCGATTTGGTGGTGGTGAACCTCGACCCCTTCGAGGCGACGGTGGCCAAGCCCGGTGTTCACCTGCACGACGCCATCGAAAACATCGACATCGGCGGTCCGTCCATGCTCCGCAGCGCCGCCAAGAACCACGACAGCGTGACGGTGGTGGTGGATCCGGCCGACTACGCGGTTGTCTCTGAACAAGTGGCCGCCGCCGGCGAGACCACACTGGAGCTGCGTCGCACGTTGGCGGCCAAGGTGTTTGCCCGCACAGCAGCCTACGATGCAGCCATCGCCGCCCATTTGACTCGCGAGTTCTCGGGCCCGGACGCGGTGTTGCCAAATTTGGCGGTGAGTGCGCCGCTGGCCCAACCGCTTCGCTACGGGGAGAACCCGCATCAGAAGGCGGCCTTGTACGGCAAGTTTCAGGAGTATTTCCAGCAACTGCACGGCAAGGAATTGTCGTACAACAACATCCTCGACCTGACGGCCGCCGCGGTCTTGATCACGGAGTTCGAAGGTCAGTTGCCAACGCTGGCCATCCTCAAGCACACCAACCCGTGCGGCGTGGGTCGCGGGGTTGATTTGCACGAGGCCTGGCAGCGGGCTTTTGCCACCGACCGGCAGGCGCCCTTCGGCGGGATCATTGCCGTGAATCGTCCGCTGGATCTCGCGTGCGCCAAGGCCATCGCTGAGATCTTCAGCGAGGTGATCATCGCTCCGGAGTTCGAAGCCGATGCTTTGGACCTCTTGCGTCAGAAGAAGAACTTGCGGCTCCTCAAGATGCTGCGCTCGCCGGTCGCGGCCGGATCGCACGACCTGCGCAGCGTTGGGGCCGAGTCGTACTTGTGGCAGCAGCGCGATTTGAAGATCACCACCGAGGCCGACCTCAAGGTGGTCACGCAGCGCGCGCCGTCGCCGGCCGAGTTGGAGGCCATGCTCTTTGGGTGGCGTGTGGTGAAGCATCTCAAGTCGAACGCCATTCTGTATTGCGGTGCCCAGGCCACGCTGGGTGTGGGGGCCGGTCAAATGAGCCGGGTGGATTCGAGCCGCATCGCGGTGTGGAAGGCCGGCGAGGCGGGCTTGGACCTCAAGGGCAGCGTGGTGTGCTCGGATGCGTTTTTCCCGTTCGCCGACGGATTGATCGCTGCGGCCCAGGCCGGCGCCACGGCCGCGATTCAGCCGGGCGGTTCGGTGCGCGATGAGGAGGTCATCCGTGCGGCTAACGAGCGGGGCATGGCCATGGTCTTCACCGGAACCCGCCATTTCCGGCACTGAGCCGGGTGCGGTGGCCCGGAGTCTGGGAGTCTTGAACCCATGGCCACGCACAGGGAATTGCCGGATGGGGAAGCTCCCGAGTTGATCCACTACCGCCAAGCCCTCCACAGAGGGTGTCAAAGGTTTTGAGGCAACAGGCCCCGGGGGGGGATTTGCATGGCGGCGGGCGGTCGAATCCGTAGCCTCGCCCCCATGTTGGTGGTGCTTTCTGGGTTGGTGGCGGGATTTCTCCATGTTTTGGCGGGGCCCGACCATCTGGCGGCGGTGGCGCCTCTGGCGGTGCGCAGTCATCGGCGTGCTTGGTTGTCCGGTGTGCGCTGGGGCTTGGGGCATTCGGCGGGCGTGCTGCTCATTGGCGTGCTGGCGATTCTCTTCAAGTCGGTGCTGCCCATCGGGCAGGTGTCTTCGGTGAGTGAACGCTTGGTCGGAGTGCTGTTGATCGCAATGGGGCTTTGGACGGTGCGCCAGGCGCTCCGCGTTGAGGTGCATGCACACGAGCACGCTCATGACGGCAGTCGCCACGGACATGTCCATTTTCATGGACCGAGTCACGCGCACCCAGTTTCAGAGGCGGCTCCGTCTCCGGAGCATGGCCACGGGCATGCGGCCGTCGGGATCGGTATTTTGCACGGATTGGCCGGCAGTTCCCATTTTCTCGGAGTGCTGCCCTCGCTGGGGTTCGCTCATGTGGGGCAGGCTGTGGCTTATTTGGCGGCGTTCGGCCTCGGCACGGTCTTGGCCATGGCGGGGTTTTCGGCGCTGCTTGGCGAGGTGGCCAGTCGGTGGGCGCTCCACACCCGTCACTGGTATCGCGGTTTGCTGTGGGCGTGTTCGGCGGTGGCCTTCGCTGTCGGTGGTTGGTGGTTGGTGACTGCCGGGGCTTGAGACTTTAGGAGATGCGTCGATGGGGGCCTCTGTGAATCCAGCCTACCGCGGAAGAATCGCTCCCTCTCCGACGGGGTATTTGCATTTGGGACATGCGCGGACCTTTTGGGTGGCGGATGAGCGGGCCAAGTCCCGGGGCGGAACTCTAATCCTTCGCAACGAAGACTTGGACCGCGACCGGGTTCGACCGGAATTCGTGACGGCCTTTTTGGAAGACTTGCGATGGTTTGGAATCCAGTGGCAAGAGGGGCCCGATTGCGGCGGGCCGCAGGCTCCGTATTCTCAGTCGGAGCGACGGAGCGAATACCTAGCTATCTTTGAGGTGCTTCGGTCCACCGGGTGGCTGTTTCCGTGCACGTGTTCTCGCAAAGACATCCAGTCGGCCGTCGCGGCCCCCCATGCGGCGGATGACGAACCGATTTACCCAGGCACCTGCCGGCATCGGTCGGCAGCGGAGATCCCTGTGGGGCGTCCGGTGTCGTGGCGATTCCGGGTGCCTGAGGGGGTGCCTGAGGGACAGGCCCTGAGTTGGATCGATGGCGGGCAAGGGCCGCAATCGTGGGTTGCCGGTCGCGACTTCGGAGACTTCGTGGTCCTGCGACCCGACGGCGTGCCCAGTTACCAATTGGCCTGTGTGACCGACGACCACGCCATGGGCATCACCGAGGTGGTGCGTGGGGCTGATTTGCTCGTCAGCACCGCGCGTCAAATCCTTCTGTACCGGGCGCTGGGTTGGACTGTGCCTGACTTTTTCCACTGCCCGCTCCTGACCGATGAACAGGGTGTTCGCCTGGCCAAGAGGCACGCCGCTCTGAGCCTTCGCGCGCTACGAGACCAAGGCCGCAGCCCTGCGGAGTTGCGGGAATCCTGGAAATGAAATCCCCCTCTCCAAAGCCGGAGGGCCTCGGGAGGGGGAGTGCTTTGGAACGCCAGGCGCTTCAGATGTCCTTCAAGGAATCGTGAGAGCGTTGGCGAGGGAGAAGGTCACCGCACCTTGGCCGGGAGGGCCTGGGAAGGTGACGCTGACGGTTTGCGGGCCGCTGGGGGCGGTGGCCGGGATGGTGAAGGTAGCGGTCACGGTGTTGCCATTGCGCTGCAAGTTGCTGCCGTTGAGGGTGCCCAGCTGGGCCGAGGTCGGAGCCACAGTCGGGGGCGGGGTCATGCCTCCCAGAATCATCGTCAGAGAGACTGTAGTTCCTCGCGCTGCCGTGTTCGGTGATACCGAGGTCAGCGTGGGGCCGCCGGGAGGAATTCCACCACCACCGCCGCCGCCTCCGCCTGTAGCCGTTCCAGTCGCGGGATC
The DNA here is from genome assembly GCA_005789375.1 of Verrucomicrobiales bacterium. The sequence continues at coordinate 5,231 of SXXZ01000211.1, forward strand.
GAAGGCGGCCAGGGCCGTGTTTCGGACCCGGAAGAAGCCCGCATCGCCCGGCGTCGCCGTGCGCAGGGTGCCCTGGTCTTTCACGGCAGCGATGTTGGTCTGGGCGTTGGTCCAGGTCTTGAGATCGGTAGACCGCTCCACCGAATAGGTCCCGCCTTCCAGCGCGTTCCAGACGAGGGTGACCTCGCTCGCCGCTGCCTCCACCGAAGGCTGGACGACCACCGCCGTATTTGTGCCGCCCAAGAAGTAGGTCGTTGCACCAGTGCTGATTTCGGTGACGACGGAGCCCGTCGGGTTGCCGTGGTACGATCGGCCGATGTTGTAGGGGTACACCGGAGTTCCGTCGGCCGCCATGGCCACGAAGTAGGCGTAGGTGCCCGCGGGGAACTCCGGCGTCACGCACCAGCGGCCGTTGTGTTCATCGAGGTCATAGTCGACGCCCATCACGAACTTCTGCCCGGTGGTCGGGTGGGTGAGGTCACCCAGGAAGGCGTTGTCTTCCATGTACCGACCCAGTGGGTACTGCGTGGATACCGCTGGCCCGCTCTGGTTAGCCCCCACGCCATAGGCCCGCTGGGCCCAAGCCGGGATGGTGGAGCGGCTGCCTGTCGAGAGGTTGTCGGCGCCGCGTTGGCCATTGCGGAGTTGGAAGCCAGACGTCATGCGACGGAGGGCGCTGGTGGCGTTGGTGGCGCTGGAGAAGGCGTAGGGGCCGTACACCGGAAATCCGTCGCGCACCCAGCCGAGGATGGGCGAGTGCCGGGTTACGGGTGCGGTGGATTCACGGTACTTCCGGGTGGTGGCATCCAAATCCACATGGTCGCCCAGCAGGTAGCGCAGGGCCACCGGGTTGGCGTGGTAGTGGTGGGTGCCGCTGCCCTCCTGGTGGGCGTAGCCCGGGTCGAAGGTGGCCCCTTCATTCACATAGGCTTCCCGATTCCAGTAGCCGGTGCCCATGCCCGCCTCGGCCGCGCCGGTCCAGACGAAGCCGTCGCGAGAGTCGAACATGGCCACGCCGTCGACGAAGCAGCCGATCACTCCGAGGCCGGTCAAGGTCTGGGTCGTGGGCACGGTGGGGTTGCGCGGGATCCGGTAGAGTGTCTTCCGGTTCGTGGGCAAATTGGGGAAGGTGCCGTTGAGCCAAGGCCCCATGGGGTGCAAGGCTAGCCCGGTGGTGCGGACGTACACCCAGTCGTTGTCCGAGGCCAGTTCCTGAACGCCGGCGTAGGCGGGTTGGGACTGGGTCTGGGATCCATTGCTCCAGGTAGTGACGGAGGCACCCGACTGGAGCGCAGCGTCGTTGAGGTAAACTCGGGCGTAGCGTCCAGAATGTTGGGTGATCCAAGAATCGATTCGTGGGTCCGCAATGAGCGGCAGGGAAGCCAGGCTCAGTGCAGCGAGAAGGAGGTTCGGGTTTTTCATGGGATCTATTCGGCGAGTCGTGACGGCTTCAGTGGATCCTAGAAGTGTTAACTACCGATGAGTCTGCGGGGCGGATTTGTTAAGGCTGTGTAAATCTCGGAGCCGATGTTCAAGGTTTGCCTAGGCGGAAAAACCGCAGGTTTTCGGTCAACTGAGGCGACGCAATGTTTTTGCCGGCCTCGGCGCGGGTGGTCTCATCGGAGAAAAACCAGGGGGTCTCGAGGGACTTGGTTTCTTGCAATTCGAAGCCGACGGCCGTCACGGGCCAGCTAAGTTGGATTTGTTCAGAACCCGGCGCGACCTCCAGTCGAGGGGCCACCGCAGAGGAGGGTCGTAGCAGCCCGCTGAGTTGCAGAGCAAAGCGGATGTCGGAACTGTCGGGAGCAAACTGATGAACCTCGACGGCGAGCACATTGGCGCCCGTACGGAACCCCTTAGGATCAACCGTGGCCTCATAAAGAGTAGTTTCATCAGTGCCACCGACGCTGGCGCTGGCCCGGGTAATAGTACTTAGGGTGCCGGAGGGGAGGTTGCTTCGGAAAATCTCGATCCCGTTCAAGTAAACAGCCGCACCGTCATCGCGGATGAGCCCGAGCGTCACGGACAGGAAGCGCGCGGGGTCGTCTACCGTGAAACTGTGCCGAAACCAGGTGGTGATGTATCGAGCCGTCGTTGAGGGGCCATACTTCACGGTGGTGACGATGTTGTCGTCGCCGTAGCCAAGCGGTGCGGCTCCGATGTTCCAGGTGCTATCAACAAAGCCATTGGAGCGCCAAACCGTGCCCGCCAAGTAGCCACTGTCATAGTAACGCCATTGGGCACCCAGGGGTACGAGGGAAACCTGGGCGAGGTCGCCGGGTGCGGAGGCTTCGAGGTTAATCCCGTCCACAGAACCGGTGAGCGTCAGCGGGTTAGAAAACCCGGACGGTGTGAAGAGGTAGCCTTCAGCAATGGCCTTCAAGGTGTGTGGCCCACGGGCCAATCCGGTCAGCGTGTAGGCCCCGTCGCTGGTCGTATACGTCTGCTGGGTGTTGGACACCTCAACCCGGACGCCTGCTACGGGCTTGCCACCCTGAAGCACACGTCCGGCTATGCGATAAGTGGACGGGTTGCCGATCCGGACCAAGACGGCCGCGCTGCCTTCGCCGCCCTTCATATCACTCACCGTGCAGCGGACCCAATATTCGCGGGCGACGGACCAGGTTCGGCTAACTTGGTTGGTGTTGGCGGCGACGATTGCGTTATCTCCAAAGTCCCAAGAATAGGCCAGCGTGTCGCCGTCAGGATCGGTGGCATCGGCCGTGAAGGTGATGGGGGCTCCCGCGAAGGCGGCAGTAGCACTGGCCGTGAGGGTGACACTCGGGAGTTGGTTGTTGGTGAACTTGCCCAGGTTCACCTGCAGGTCGAGCGATTCTGGGACGGTTCCGCCTTTGGCCAGCGGGGTGATGTGGATGCCGGCCGCTCGGTCGGAAAAGGTTCGGCCAATGAGCAGCGCCGAGTCGTTCTTGCCGTCGGCGGAGCCGGGCGTGACGTCGAGCAGGAGCGATTGCTGGTTGCCGGTGCGGGCCCAGCGCAGTCCAACGCCGTCCATCAGGGTGGGCCGGTCGGTGAACTTCTGGCGGAACTCCAGCCAGTAGTTGGTTTGCGCATTGCGGGCGATACGCACGGCCCGCGGGGTCGCCGCATTGGTGGCGTCGTGAGCAAAGAGCCGGTAATTGCCCGAAGCGGTCACGATCTTCACCTGAGTCGTAGGCAGCCAATTGAGGTAGTTCTTGTATCGGGTGTTGAAGTGACGCTTGCCGGCGCTGGCATTGCCCATGGTGTCGAAGCTGTCTCCGTATTCCACGTTGCTGCCGGCCCCGAGAATGCTCTGGCCGCCGGTGTCCCACGCGTTGGCGTGGTTGAGTCCAAAATTGTGGCCCAGCTCATGGGAGGACACGCCGCCCGTCGCGTCGAAGGAGGCTCGGATCCACGAACCGGGAGCGCCAACATAGCCCAGTCCGGCCCAGTTGAAGCCGGGAACGGTGCCGACGCAAATGAGGTCGAAGTCGAACAGCGCTAGATTAACACCGGCGGTGCGGGCGGCATTGCGGGCGTCGGTTCGCAAGATCGATGGGTCTGAGGCGCCGTAAACAGCGGCCGTCTTGGGCATGCGCAAGGTGGTGGTCATGACGCTGCCGGCTCCGAGGGCGCGGAAGGTCGTCTTGCCGAAGCTTTGTTCCAGATAGAAGGCCGCGATCCCGTTGAGCATATTGGTGCCGGTGGCATCGCTGAGGGGTGCGCCGGCCAGATCACTGAAATCGACGCGCAGGATGAGCAAGCGCTTGATGCCCTCGGTGTAAGCCGATTTTTGGCGGAAGACGCCATCGGCATCCGTCCCATTGCCTTTGTCTACCGAGGCCAAGATGAGTCGCTCATTGTAGTTCTCGGTGTGGGCCGCACTGCACAACCAGGCGGTGTGTCCACCGGCATCCACCGGCACTTCTTCGGCGAAGGTGGTCACGGGTTGGTTGGACACGGCGCACAGGGCGTCCTTCGCGGGCGTGGCCATTCGGGCGACCTCGTCGGCATCAAGGATGCGGACGGCGTTGGGATCGAGTGCGAAGAGACCGTCCAAGGCAACGCCATGCAGTGGGATGTCGGTCAGAGTTGGACTGAGCAGGGCGGGTCCGTAGGTGTAGGCCCGCCAAGCGCGGTCGCCCAGCGATACCGTCCGGTAAACCGGCTCGAACGGGCCTGTGTGCTCTGGGGCTGGAATGCCGGCCAGCACCCCGAAATCGCCGCGGCCGTCCACGGGCTCTTCGAGAAAGGGGGTGATGGAGGCGGGGAGTTGCGCGCGGAGTCCGCGAGGGATTGCTAATTCTAAGGCGCGCTGAGGATCAGTGGGAATTAACTCGACCATATCCTGACGGCGCAGGCGGGCCAGTTCCTGGCCTTCGACTTCGAGTGCTTGGCGGGCCGCAGGCGAAGGTTGGCTCAGGTAGCGGCGGGTCCAGCCCGAGAACTCGGCGAAGGCAGGCTCCGGCACCGGTTCTGACCAGCGACGGGCACGGGAGGTGGGGACTCTTTGGGTGTCAGGCCGTGGCGGAGCCAGTTGCTGCTGCGCCGAGGTGAGGGCAGGAAAAACTTGGGAGGCGGGGTAGGGGGTTGTAGGGACCTTGGCGGCCGTTGTGTTGGTAGAGAGTGACGGTGTTGCCTCCGAGGGTGGTTTTCCCCAAGGGGCCAGCAGTAGCAAGAGCAGCATTCCCAGTCCAATTCCGGTCAGCAGTCTGACGACAAGGCGGCGCTTCATGATGCTCAGGACCATGCAAGCACCGTGCCGTGAGACCCATCGCAATCAAGTTTGCCGATAATTTTTCCTCAGACACAGACAGGCTCCTCGGAAGGGCAACTCGGACTGCATCCGGGTGGCCGAAAAATCCAACCTCACCCCAGCACCTCCGAGGTAGGGCGATTTCTCCGAAAGCGCCACGTCCGCAGATACGGACTGCTCGCAGCTCGTTCCCTATCCCGGCGCTCTTCGGGAGGGACAGGCTCTTCGGGAGGGACAGGCTCTTCGGGAGGGACAGGCTCTTCGGGAATCTCGACCTGTGAATTAAACACGATCAAATGAGTAGGGTATTATCGAGTGAATAATCTGAGCAAAAATGGGTTTTTAACCGATAAAACCAGGCTTTTGATTCTAAACTACACCAATGCAGTTGACATAGGTGGGATTTGCCGCAATCGTCATTACGTCATGAGCGCGCATCGAAAGACAGAGAGCCCAGAGTCTGCCGATTGGGTGGACCGGGTTGCCGTCGCGGAACAAGCCGAGTGGCTGGAAACCTTGGCACCCTGGGTGGTTTCGCTGCGGTTCGGGGTAATCCAGTTGGTGGTCCATGAGGGACGGGTCGTCCAGATGGAGCGCACCGAGAAGGTTCGCCTCGCGGGCTCCAAGGGTGCGAAAGGCGTGCTATGAATCGAATCGTGAGAATTAGAACCGTGGGCTTATTCGCTACATGGGCTTTGGGAGCGCTCGTCGGAGTGGCTGTGCTTGCCAAGGACATCCAGCTCCTCAATGTCAGCTACGACCCCACTCGGGAGTTCTACTCCGAGTACAACGAAGTGTTCTCCAAACATTGGAACGCCAAGACCGGCGATAGTGTGCGGGTGACCCAATCGCACGGTGGATCCGGCAAGCAGGCCCGTTCGGTGATCGACGGATTGCGCGCCGATGTGGTGACTCTGGCGCTGTCGTATGACATCGACGCCATTGCCAAGAAACCGGCGCTCTTGGCTCCGGAGTGGCAGAAGCGCCTGCCCGACAACAGTACCCCCTACACGAGCCTCATCGTGTTCTTGGTTCGCAAGGGCAACCCCAAGGGCATTCGCGATTGGTCGGACTTGGTGCGCCCCGGGGTCGGCGTGATCACCGCCAACCCCAAGACCGGGGGCGGTGCCCGGTGGAACTTTCTGGCTGCCTACGGTTACGCTCTCAAGCAGTCCGGCGGCGACGAGGCCAAGGCCGTGGATTTTGTCAAAAAGCTCTACGACAATGTGCCGGTGCTC
>SXXZ01000212.1 GCA_005789375.1 Verrucomicrobiales bacterium
CTGGGCGACCGCTGGTCCGAGGATCCGAATCCACGACAATCAGAACTCGGGGTTTCATGGCGCGTTGAAACTAACGAATCGATCGGTGCTGGCGATGAGATCGCTCACGACGGTGAGTCCGGCAAAGGTGGCTCGATCGTCTACGGGAACGCCATGGTGGTGCGCTCCATAGGCGCAGGCGAAAAACTTCAATCCCTGAGGACGCAAAGCCTGCAACTCCGCGTGCCCCACACCAGCAACCGCTGAATCAATGCAATACAGATAAACCGAGCAACCGGCCTGCAACGCCGCAGCAGCAAAACGGACTCCGTGGAGGAAGGCCGGATCGTCGGGCGGCGCGGAAATTAGGATTCCAAGTTTTTTACCGTCGAACGACATGCACACACAAGAAACGGGAGGTTGAACACGAAGTCAAAGAGCACTCGCACACCTTTTGTCGAGCGCCCGCGGATCCAAAGGATCAGTGCCGCTCTTCCAATCGGTAGAGGTGGGTTTGAGTCCGGACCCAGAGAGCCTCTCCAGCGGCCGCGGGGGAGGCCATGCACCCTCCGTCGAGCTGGTTGTCGGCCAGACGGCGGAACGTCCGGTCGGCGGCAATCACAACCGTGGCCCCTCCTTCACTAAAACAATAGAGGCGATCCCGGGTAGCCAAGGGCGAGGCCGAGTAATTGCCTCCCAACCGCTCACTCCAGACGAGCTTGCCAGTGGTGGCCTCCCAACAATTGGCCACGCCGCCATCCTCGACCCCGAAGAGGAGGTCGCCGACCAACGTCAACGACGGCTTCTTCGGCGTGCCCCGCTTAGACTTCCAGGCGAGTTGGACACCGGCCGCCGGAGCGGATTCCCCATTGGCATCCAGCACCGTGCCGGCGGCATTCGGGCGAATGGCTAGGGTTTGCCCTTGGGACCATCCACTGGGAACAAAGATCAACCCATGCCCGATCACCGGACGCGTTCCTGCCGAATGGCTGGTGCGCTCCTCGACCCGCCACAACTCGCGTCCATCTCGGGCATCCAGTCCGTACACGGCCTTGGCTCCCTGACTGACCAAATGAGGAATACCCTCGACGGTGGTCACTGCGCAGGTGGCGAAGGCTTTGCGCATATCTCCATCGGCCTCAGGCTTGCCGTTGGGGCCGAGGTCTTTGTAGTCGACGGATCGATCCTTCAGCCAGCGGGTGGCTCCAGTCTTGGCGTCCAACGCGACCAAGAACTGCCGGTCACTGCCATCGAAGTTCAGAAAGAGGGCCCCTTGATGCAAGATCGGCGAGGACCCAGCCCCCCGGAAGTGGTTGCACTTCAGGTCGCGGCGCTCCCACAACTTCTTGCCGGAGCGCGTATCCAGACACGCGGTGCCGGCTTCGCCGAACGACACGTAAATTCGGCCTTTTTCAATGACCGGAGTGGGCGAGGCATAGCTGTTGTAGCGCTTCCAGAGATCGGGTTGTTCCGCCTCGAAGACCAGAATGTCATGGACCACCTTCCCGGAATCTCGGTCGAGGCACAGAGCATACAGACGGCGGCCGTCGTCGGTCGCCGTGGTGACCCAAACCTGATCGCCCCAGATCACCGGTGACGACCATCCCTTGTCATGGATCGCGGTCTTCCACGCCACGTTCTGCTGCTCAGACCACTTGAGTGGGAGTTTTGTCGCGGAGCTGAGTCCGTCACCGTGCGGCCCGCGGAATTCAGGCCAGTGTTTGTCGGCCGCCAGCATTGAAGCCGCGGTCATCAGACTCAAGAAAACGTGTTTCATGCCGAAGGGGATTTCGCAGTGGACCCCATTAACCGCAGGACGGCAAGGAGTCCGGCCAGCAGTGCAATGGTGGCGCAGGCCAGGTAAGGGGCCGGCAACCATAAATCGTAAAGGGTCGTGGCCACGGTCGGTCCGAGGACGCGGGCGAGGGTGCCTGCGCTTTGGGCGATTCCGAGGGTGGTTCCTTGTTCGTCCGCCGGGCTGAGTTGCGAAATGAGTCCCATGGTGGGAGCGCGGTTGATGCCCGAACCGATCGCGAAGACCGCCAGAGCTGCGAGCATCGTGGGCAACGAGTTGGCCAAGGGCATGAGCACTAGGCTGACCGCGACCACGAGGAGACTGGCCCCTATTAGCCGACGTTCGCCGAAGGATTTGACCAGGCGTCCGATACCTCCGCCCTGAACCATCGCGGCCATGATGCCACAGAAGGCGAAGACGTAGCCGACATGCTCCTCGTCATAGTGCAGCTTGGTGTCGAGCAACAAGGGCAGGGTGGATTCGAAGGCCGTGAAGGCGAAGGTTCCCAGGAAGTAGATGCCGATTAAGAACCCGACTTCCTTCATGCCCAACACATGGCGGATCTGGGCAAAACGCGGACGCCGGATGGCCGGAGCCGCATCCTTCTTTCGGGTCTCCGGCAAAATGAAGCACCCCAGCAGAAAATTGATCGCACAAATTACGGCAGCCACGGCCCCGGGACCTGCCAGTCCGAAATGTTTAAACGATTGTGACCCGATGACCGGACCCAAGATGAATCCTAGGCCGAACGCCATGCCGATGAGGCCCATACCTTTGGAGCGTTTTTCCGGAGTGGTTACATCCGCAATGTAAGCCGAAGCCACGGATAGGTTGGCCCCGCAAATGCCAGCAAAGATGCGGGAACCGATCAGAATCCAGAAACCCGTGTCGCCGATATAACTGGCTGAGAGCCCGAAGAGCCCGTAGGCGATGATGGAGCCGAAGTTGCTCACCAGCAGTACCGGCCGCCGCCCAATCCGGTCGCTCAACGGTCCCCACCACGGAGCAAAGACCAGCTGCATGAGCGAATACACCCCCATGGCCGCGCCGATTTGCCACCCTTGTGCGCCGTATCGCTCCGCGTATTTGGGGAGCAGTGGCAGGCAGATGCCGAATCCGATCAGATCGATGAAGACCGTCAGGAATATAACCAACAGGGGAGAACCAGACTTCATGTTGTGCTGGCAGTCTGGATCTTCTCCACGGCCATCGGCAACCGTCGATTGCCCGGTTTACTTCCTGCCGACAATAAGTGCAGTGGTCGATTAATGACCGGCTCGCAAGGTGCATTGCCCCTTGAGCAGGCGGACACAGCAAGTGAGCCGAAAACGCTCGGGGTCTTTATTCCACTGGTCGAGCACGTCCAACTCTTCGTCGGTCGGCGGCGAGAGGTTCTCCATGCCGGAGACCACCTCGGCGGCACAAGTGCCACAGGAACAACTGAAACAGCCGGCCTCCATTTCGACTCCGGCCAACTCGCCGGCCTCGACGAGCAACTTTCCATCGGGGATTTCGGCAGACTTCTGGGTGGGCAGAATAGTGATCGTGGCCATGGCGTTCGAAAAAAGGACGGGCGGAGCAATAGCGGCGCACGGGCCGAAGTCAACCTTGGGAGATTCCAAATGCGCCAGACGAGGCCCAATTTTTTAGGCGAGAATCCCGCGGATTACCTCGCCGTGGACATCGGTCAGACGTCGTTGGATACCGTTGTGGTAGAAGGTGAGTTTTTCGTGATCGATGCCCAAAAGGTGGAGAAGGGTCGCGTGAAAATCCGGAACGGTCACTCGATTCTCGCCCACCGAATAGCCGATCTCATCGGAAGATCCATACCGGTGCCCCGGCCGGATTCCCGCTCCGGCTAAGAAACTGGTGAACGCAACGGGATGATGGTCGCGACCCGAGGCACCGACGCCCTGGGTGACGGGACTGCGGCCAAACTCTGTGGACCAGACAAAAAGGGTGTCCTCCAACATGCCTCGCTGCTTGAGATCTTGGATGAGCGCCGCCACCGGGCGATCCATCGTGGCCGCCTGGGTGTCGTGATTCTCACGGAGGTTTTCATGGCCATCCCAATTGATTCGGGGACTTCCAAAAGCGCCGCCATTGATAATTTGCACGAATCGCACACCCCGTTCGAGAAGTCGACGGGCCATCAGGCAGTTGCGGGCGAATCCTTTGTTGGCCGGATCGTCCAGACCGTACAACCGGCGCACGGCCTCACTTTCGCCTGTCACTCGGGTCGCCTCAGGAATGCTGACCTGCATTCGTGCCGCCAACTCATACGATCGCAGACGGGCGGCGAAGGCACGGTCACCGGGATGGGCCGAGGCAAACTCACCGTTGATGCGATTGAGCATTTGCAAATCAGCCAACCGAGCCTCGGGCGAAACGGAGGCCGGAGTCTCCAAGTCCACGATTGGTTCTTGGGACTGAGTGCGGAACGGAACTCCCTGATGGTTGGCCGGCAAGAAACCCGACGTCCAATTGATGGATCCACCGGCTGGCAATCCGCGCGGGTCAGGCAGCACCACGAAGGCGGGTAAGTTTTCATTCTCAGAACCCAGTCCATAGCTCAGCCAAGCCCCCATGCTGGGGAAGCCATTCAGCGTGAAGCCGCTGTTCATCTGGAAGGTCGCCGGCGTGTGGTTGTTGCTCTTGGCGAACATCGAGTGGATGAAGCACAAGTCATCGGCACACCCAGCGAGGTGGGGCAGAAGGTCACTCACCCAGGCGCCACTCTGACCGCGCTGACGGAACGGGTAGACGCTCTTCATCAGCTTCCCAGGCTGACCAAAGAATCCCAAATTCTCACCTCGACCGGTGAGTTCGGTGCCGTGAAGGCGTTCCAGCTCGGGTTTGTAGTCGAAGGTGTCGAGGTGGCTCACACCGCCGCAGCAGAACACTTGCACGATTCTCTTGGCACGGGGGCGGTGGTGCACAGTGGGCACCACCGAAGGGGCACCCAGCGCACGGTCACGAGCCAAAAGCCAAGCCAGCGCGATATTGCCAAGGCCGCCCACGCTGCTGGAGAGGAAGTGGCGACGGTTCAACACAACGGTGTCAGCGGACATAAACAAACTCGGTGGTGTTCAGTAGCACCCAAGCGACATGGGGCAACCCCCGTTCGCGGAGTGTTCGGCGAGCCATTTGAGATTCTTCCACGTCCGGGCTCCGACCTAGGGTCAGCTTCCAGAGTTGGGTGACTGCTTCATCGGGTTGATTGGCCGCCAGAGTCAGCGCCCGACGAGCCAGGTGATCGGCCTGACGCTGGACGAAGCCACTGTTCATCAGTCCCAAGGCCTGCAACGGCGTGGTCGTTACGCCACGGCGCGGGGTCCTCACCGATGGGTCTGGACAATCCAAGGCATCCAGAAGCGGTTCTTTGCCCGAGTTGATGTTCATTCGATACACCGTGCGACGGTTGAACTCTGGAGTCCCTCGATCGACCAGATGGTAGAACGTAGCACCATACTCAGTGGTTGTGAACGGACGGAAACTCGGCCCTCCGACTTGAAAATTAAGCTCACCGCTGACCGCCAGCATGGCATCCCGAATCGTCTCACCTTCGAGTCGTCGGGGCGGAAAGCGCCAGAGAAACACCGCGTCGGCATCGGTGGCCAAGCCATCGCTGCGGGCCTCGGAAGACTGTTGGTAGGTTTCCGAGGAAACGATGAGGCGGTGCAGCGCCTTCTGGCTCCAACCTCGTGCGATGAATTCGCTCGCCAACCAATCGAGCAATTC
>SXXZ01000213.1 GCA_005789375.1 Verrucomicrobiales bacterium
ATCCGTTGCCCAACAGGGATCAATGGCTGTGAGCGTTTCAGTGGTGACCCACTCAGTGCTAGGATTTGAATTCGTGATCATCGGCCCGGGGTTGCTGACCCGTGCAACGCGTGATCCAGCATTCGAGCCGCAGCGAAAAACCGATGTGTTAAAGGGGACGGTGACACCATCTTGATTTGGTTTTCGGTTCGGTTTTTCGAGCGATAAAAGATGCATCCGAAACAACGGGGCCGTCGGATAATAAAAAAATCTCCATGGACCGGTGCTGGCAGCTATCGATATCTGTCGGATACCCGCTAGGTTTCCAATACACAACACACGCTCACTTTGATACGCAGGGCGCTCATCGCTGAGCGTCAAACAGCAAATCCCGATCAATTCTAGCCATGATGGTGATGTTGTCTCCTTGTCCTAGCCGTCCTGATCTGGCCGGTGGCGTTCCGTGGCCCTCTGCAGTTCGCAGTTGGCTGGCCGCGATGTTGCTGGCCTGTCTGATGTCGGGTCGGGTGCTGGCCGGGCCGCTCGAGGTGCTGGCGACCGACCCGCTGGGATGGCTCGGACTCCGCTCCTCGGACGCGACCAACCGAGTCCAAACTCTTCAGGTGTCCGGCGACCTCGCGACCTGGAAGGAGGCGGCCGTGTTCCATGGCGGGAGCTTCGAGTTCCGCGATCCTGCCGCCCCCACCCAGACGGTTCGCTTCTACCGGGTCGCCTCGCGGTCGAAGACCAGCGCCGACGATGGACGCAACCAGTTGCAGGCTGTGGACGATCCGTTCCTGGTTCGCCCGATAGCCGGGCTGTTCGAGAACCCCATCCACTGGGCCAAGTTCACGATCCTGCGCGAGGATTCCACTCGGGTCTGGTTCCAAGATTCGCAGCGATACCGCTTCCATCACGACTATGCGCGCCTTCGGTTAAAACCGTTCCTCGGCATGAGCCGTGCGGAGTTCGATCTGAGTACCCTGCAGGCGTCCAACCATCTGGCCGTTCTCGGCGCCGTGCTGGTCCCTGGGGATGGACGCCCGGAATACGGCATTCAGATTGTGGGCCAGCAGCCCTGGCCCAGGGATGAGGTGCTGCACTGGCTGCGGCTTGTACGGGCTGCGGTCCGGGCCCCGGTCGGAACGCAGGTGTGGTACCTACCCACCCCGGAACAGGCGACCGCGGCCGAGTTGGACCGGGAGGCCTTCGCCACCGCCGGCTTCGCGATCGGCTCCGTCGAGCGCTGGCTCTCGCAAGATGCCATCTACTCCGAAGGATGGGCGGTGGGTCGCCTGACTTGGGTCCCGGCGGCCGAGATCCCCGCGGCCAGGACGTCGGGCAGGCTCCGGTCGACCGACATCCTGCTGACCGACCGCGTGCCCGCTGAACTACCGCCCTTGGCGGGCATTCTCACCCTAAGTCCCTCAACACCGAACTCACATGTCGCCCTCCTGGCCCAGGGCGATGGCATCCCCTTCGTGTGGTTCGCCGATGCGGCCGAGCGAGAGCGGTTGCGCGGGCTCGTTGGCCGCGAGATCGCGCTGCGCACCCAGCAGGGCTTCGGCGCCACCGCCACCGTGCTCGACTTAGGGGCCGGCCTTGCGGGGACCCTGCGCGAGGAGTTGTTGGCGCTGAAACAACCCCGGCCCATCGCCTACGTGCCTCGGCAGACGCTGGGCTCGATCACCAACCTTACGACCCTGTCCCCGGCGGACATCCGCTGGGTCGGCGGAAAGGCTGCACACTATGGCTTGTTGCGCGTGGCTGTGCCGTTGAACTCCCAGCCGGCCATCGCCTTGACCTTCGACCTGTGGGATCAGTTCCTTTCCCAGGTCTTGCCTTCCGGTCGAACCCTCCGGGCCGAGATCGACGCGCAGTTGGTTGGCCTCGATCGGAACCCCGAGATTGCGGTGCTCGCGCCCAGGCTGGAAGCCCTCCGTCGGACCATCACCCGTGACGCTCGATTCTCAGCGGCGCAGCAGGCGGCCGTCCTCGGGGCCTTAGCGAACGCGGGCTTCGATCCCCGCCGGAAGGTGCGCTTCCGCAGCTCGACCAATGTCGAAGACGGCGAGGAGTTCACCGGGGCGGGTTTGTACGACAGCTTCAGCGGATGTCCCTCCGATGACCTCGACGCCGATGCCGCCGGCCCCTGCGGTTGTGATCCGTCCGAGCCGGAGGAGCGCGGCGTCTTTCGGGCCATCCAGCGCGTCTACGCCAGCTTTTACAACGACAACGCCTTCCTTGAGCGGTGGCGCCGGGGTGTCGTCGAGGCCGAGGTCGGCATGGCACTGCTCGTTCACTATTCTTTCCCCGACGAGATCGAGATGGCCAACGGGGTGGCCACCGTCACCTGGGATGCCTCGTTCGGCAGCGTGTCCTTCAATGGCAAGCTGGTCTCCCAGGCTGGAGCCGATTCGGTCACCAATCCGGATGGAACCACTCGGCCCGAGGTCGTTGACTTCTACCAATCCTGGGGCTCCATGTCGCTGGCCCTGCGCCAATCTTCCTCGAGGGTTCTGCTGGGCGCCTACGTGATGCCGTGGGAGGGCGACTACCGCCGTCTGGTCGGTCTGCTCGAGTCGGTCGCCAAGGAGTACGCGCGCCGGAATCCTACCCGCAAACGCTTCGCCCTCGACTTCGAGTACAAGCGGGTGCAACCGGGCCGTCTCGAGCTGAAGCAGGTGCGCCCGTTGCCGTTGGCCGATGAGCGAGCCCCGGCGACGACCACCTTCCTGATGCCCAGCGTCGAAACGTTCGTGGTGGAGGAGGGCGAATACTCAAGCGTCTTCGCCAAGCACCGTCTCAAGTGCCAGCTGCGGCTGGCGACCCAGGCCCGCCGGTTGACCACCGTCGGCTTGGCCACGCCGCCCTTCACCGCCGTCACTTGGGACGCCTCACACCTTGGCACCGGCTGGATCCTGACCAACGACCTTGCCAATTGGCCGGGATTTGCCCACGCGCTGTCGGCGGACCAGACGAGGGACTCTTGGGTGGCGGGTTCCGGAAGTTTGCGCCGCACCCTCGGCCTGCTGATCGACTGGCGGCGTTCGTTCAAACCGCCCGAATCCGCCTGGGTCACCCTTCTCGACGGATCGGTGAGTCTCGAGGCCACTTACGACCTGCCGCAGCCCGAGTTAACCTGGGAAGGGCCCAGCACGGTCACCAACGAAACAGTCCGACTCGTTCCGCTGCGCCGCCCGCCAGGCCCCGGGACGCTCCCGCAATCACGGACGCTTTCACGTACCGGTGGCTTGCGCGTCGAGACCCGGTTCCTATGGCCCCCGGAACCCCAGGGTCCGACGGCCGGATACACCGCACCCAATCTCGGCTTTGTTGAGACGCGCATCATTGGCCTCACCTCCGAACCGTTGATTCTGAGGAGCGGGGTAGCCCAGACTTACTCTGCAGGGCACCACAACTTCTCCGAGACCTTCCTGTTCGAGCCAGCGTTGGATCCCGGAGTGTCCGCCGCACAGCGGGCCGAGCTTGAGGCGGCCGGCATCCGGCAACTGGTGGCAGAGAAAGGCTTTTTCGAGGGAAGTCTGTTCTGGGTGGTCGGTTCTGAGGGCAAGCTGCGCAAGTTCTGAGACTCAGGCATGGGGCAGGGCTGCGTTCGCAGGTGCCTTCGGGTGACCGGCATTCGCAACCTTCGGGGCGACGTTGACGACGGTGAGGAGCTTCAGAACACGTTCCGCGATCGGGTATCGCTAGCGGATAGCTCTCTGAGCGACGATCCGACACGGCCCCGAAAACGGCGTTTTCCTGCGAATGCCCTTGTCGAGGGTGGAGGGATAGAACTCCAAGCCACCGCGGACCTGTGGGACATCGAAGGTGATGCGACCCACGCGGGTGGAGAGAGACTTGTCCTTGTAGCCGTTGGCGTGGCTGAGGCGGCCCTCGGAGCGCTGGTAGGGTTCCGCGCGCAAGGCGGAGGAGCGCCCGCGAACCATGGCCTCCTTGACGAGGAGGCAGATGCCATTGGCGAAGCCGTCGGAACCTTGTTCGGTGAGCGGTTGCACGACGGTGGTCAGGAGGTCAGAGTTTTATGGGTGGACCATGGGTAAGCTTGGGTCGAGTGTTTTTTGTCGAACACCCCAACACAGGCACCTCTTGCTCCACCTACGACGACTAATTTGCGGTTCCCAACGCCTGCGGGGTAGGGAAGGAGCAGTCAGAGAGCTAATTACAGAAAGCTTTTTACACCGGCTATCCCATGAATTTTCTCCGCACCAAGACCTCTTCCGAACCAAGCCATATTTCATGGATCAACTCCTGCCTCCGTAGGATTTGCTGCGCTGCCTTCGGAGTCTGGATAAACACCCTCCTGCTTCCCGCACAATCCCTAGACCAGACCGCTCCTCTGCCTCCAGGCGTTGACTGGTCTTTGGGCATGCAAGACGGTGCGCACCGTTTCGTCGAACGCATCATCGCGGAGGCACCGGCTAAGCGGGCCTCATCGTGGCACCGGGACACCTCTTCACCTGAGGCCTACGAAGCATCGGTTGCACCGCAACGAAACCGGTTGTGCACACTCCTTGGAGTGGTGGACCCACGGGTGCGTCCCGTGGCCATGGAGCGATTCGGCGACGACGACAATCCGGCTCAGGCGGGATCCTTCGACGGCGGATCCATCTGGCAGGTTCGATGGACCGTCCTTCCGGGTTTCCAGGCGGAGGGCCTCTTGCTAGAACCGCGCGGCACTCCACGGGGTCATCTTATCCTGCTGCCCGACGCCGCTGAGACCCCGGAATCCTATGCCGGCCTAGGCGCAGATTCGCCGCGGGCGAAAGCCCTTCGAGCCTGGGTCGCCAGCGGACTTCAGGTGCTTATTCCGACCCTGTTGGACCGGGGTCGTCGATGGTCGGGTAATCCGGATCTGGCCACCCGCCACCCAGCGGTCCCCGCCACCCTAGATCAATCGCATCGCGAATGGATTTGGCGACAAGCCTTCCACATGGGCCGCCATCCCATGGGCTACGAGGTACAAGAGGTGTTAGCCGGAGTAGACTGGATCGGCCAGCGTTTCGGAACCAACTCCCCGGTGGCTGTTGCCGGATACGGTGAAGGCGCTGCCATTGCCCTGTATGCCGCGGCTTGCGATCCACGGATTTCCGCGACCCTCGTCAGCGGATACTTCACCGACCGCCAGGGGCTGTGGAGCGAACCCATCGACCGCAATGTCTGGAGCTTGCTCAAGGAATTCGGTGATGCAGAACTCGTTTCGCTGGTGGCCCCGCGCGCGGTGTTGATCGAGCACGCTTCCTTTCCCTCGGTGAATGGCGAGAAGGGGGGTATTTCGACTCCGGAACCCAGGATCGTTCGCACTGAATTCGAACGCATCGAAAGCCTGATCCCGAACAATTTCCAGAAGCGCCGCCTGCTGACCGGCCCAGATTGGGGGACGGTCGCCATGCCGCTCACCGACTCCCTGTCCAACCTCGTACTCACCCTCGGACCCTCCATCCTCGCCCCTGCTGCCGTCTCAGCACCGCCGACCCATCACCGGAAAAATTTCAATGCCCAAGACCGGATGAAGCGGTTGGTCCATGGTTTAAGCACTATTATCCAACAGCGGGTCCGACAATCCGAACTGGAACGGGACAACCACTTCCTGGGGGTACTTATGCCCGATCGAATGAAGAGTTCCAGAGCCGGCGGGTTGTCTCGCACCCACCGGGTAGCCCCCTTGCCCCCGGCTCCGTTCATCGAGGGCAGCCGACGGTTCCGGGAGCAGTTCCGCCGCGAGATCGTCGGCGTTTTTGATGAGCCTCGGCTACCAGCTCGGGCAAGGACCCGTGTGGCCTATGATCAGTCACCCAAGTGGGTGGGGCACGAGGTGGTCATCGACGTCTTTCCGGAGTCTTTCGCCTGGGGATTCTTACTGCTGCCACGCGACCTGAAACCGGGTGAGCGACGGCCGGTGGTCGTCTGCCAGCACGGTTTGGAGAATGTTCCGGCCGAGACCATCGAACCGGGCAAATGGGTGGGAGCGAGCGACTTCGCAGCTCGATTGGCCGAGCGAGGATTCATCACCTTCGCACCCCACAATCCTTACCGTCACGGGGAGCGCTTCCGACAACTCCACCGCAAAGCCAACACCGTGGGAGCGTCCCTGTATTCGATCATCACCGCCCAGCACGAACAGTGGCTGTCGTGGTTGGCGACCCGGCCTGAGGTGGATCCCGCGCGCATTGGTTTCTATGGGATCAGCTATGGCGGGACCACAGCCATGTTCGTGCCGCCGGCGGTCGAGGGATACGCGTTGTCGATCTGTTGCGCCAATTTCAACCAATGGACCCGCATGGTCGCAGGTACTGAAGACATGGGCTACATGTTCACCGGACAGTGGGAGTTCCCCCATTTCAACATGGGCGGCACCTTCAGCCATGCCGAACTGGCCTACCTGATGTTCCCCCGTCCTTTCATGGTCGAGCGCGGTCACCATGATTCCGTAGCTCTCGACTCGGAGGTCGCCAGCGAATTCGCCAAGGTCCGTTGGTTGTACGATCAGTTGGGATTGGGCAATCGGACCACGATGGAGGTGTTCTCCGGCGGACACTGTATCAATGGCGAAGAAACCTTCCGTTTCCTCCACCGTCACCTGAACTGGCCGGAACCCAAATAGGCATCCGGTCTTGCCGCCTCCATTCCTTCTTCGACCGCTTCCACCACCGAAACGGATCGAAGCCCAAGACCCACAAATGTCGGTTGCGTGAACCGCGGGCGAGGGTCATTTTTTTAAGCCGTTGGAATTGCGTCGTGTCTCACCGCTTCACTGGTTCTCTTCCAGACCATCGTCGCCGCTGCGGACGCTCCTTCTGAATTCCGTCTCAAAACGCCAATGCCTATCAGTTTTTTGGTTGTGATTGATGACTGCCAGGATTGATCGAGCGCCTGGCCGAGTATCAAGGGGAGGATTCAGGCGGATTCGACGATCGGAGGCCATGATTGGATTCGAAAGCTGGAGTTTTATCTTACACTCTGCAGCGAACGATTCTTGTTACAGTGAAAATTATCCCGCTATTGATCCTTCTTTCATTAAGGCTGTTTTCCGCTGAGGGAACCGTCGTCCAGGTCGATTTGCGAACACGCGACCCCAGTACGGGAGTAGCGATCCAAACGCGACAAGCGATCGATTCAGCACGCATCGGAGTCGTGGTGATGGACATGTGGTCTTATCATTGGTGCATGACGTGTGCCGAAAGGGCTGCGGCGCTCGTTCCCCGGATGAATCGAGCCCTCGCTGGAGCAAGGAAACTTGGCATGACCGTTGTTTTCACACCGACCAGCGCCATTGCGGCCTACGAGAATTCCCCTCAACGGAAGGCGGCTCAATCGTTGCCCGACGCACCTTGGCCGACACTTCAAGCCGTAGATTATCCCCAGTGCGGCCTCAAAAACGCCTTCTCCTGCCGGTGCGGTCCTGGGATTGATTGCCCGCGGAACTGGGGCGGTGATTCGATGAACCGAGCGCTCGAGATCAAAAAGAGCGATCTCGTGGCTTGGGGGACGCGTGAACTATGGAACATCGTTCAGGCCAAAAAGCTAGAGCGCCTCGTCTACGTCGGAATCGCCGCGGACATCTGCGTTCTTGGCAAGGGAGAAGGCATGGTGCCCATGCGGAAGTTAGGGGTGCCGTGCGCACTGGCCCGAGATCTCACCGACACGGACAGTTACCCACCCGAGGAGGCCCTGGAACATACTTTAAGAATCCTGGAAACACAGTTTGCCCCGACGTTGGATTTCGCTGATATGCTGGCAGAGCAAGGGCTATGGCCGGGCACTGAAAGCGTGGAAATGGTGCGAATCCAGCCTTGGGGAAAACCGCGGCGCCCTTATTTCTTCAAAGAGTTCACAACCGTTACCCTGGAATGCGCGCCACAACTCGGACGGGAGATTCGTTATACGTTAGATGGAGTTGAACCGGCGGTAACATCGCCCCTTTATTCTCAACCGATTATATTGACCCGCCAGACGACACTTCGAGCCCGTGCGTTTCGGGAGGGAAAGCCCGCGGGACTCCCGAGCGACGCCTTCTACGTCAAACTCCCGGCAACGCCCCCTTCTCCAACACTGCGACTTTGGGAACTCGCACCGACCCGTGTTCGCTATTCCGACTTTAAGAGCGAGTGGCACGTCCCAGCCCAGACCTGGGGACTCATTCTGCGTGAGGTGAATTATTATCAGGGTATCACCCTGCATGCACCGGGAGAAATTGAGTTTGCTATTCCTGCGGACGCCACCCGTTTTGTTGCTTTGGCGGGTGCGGATGACGCGCCAAAGGGGCGGTTCAATGCCCAGTTCTTAGGGCAATATCCGAGCATGACGTTTCAGGTCTTCATCGATGGACGCATGCAGGCGGAGAGTCCAGTTATGCGGATGGGCCAGGTGCCCTGGCCGTTTGATGTACCGATTCCCCGCCGAGCAAAGAGACTGCGATTGGTCGTCACCAGTGCGGGAGATGGATCTCGCCTCGACATCGGCGACTTTGCTCAATCCGGTTTCATCATTCCAGGCTACAACGGCCCAAAAAACCTATACTGACGGCACCGCTGCCCTCAGGGATGGGCCGGGGTTACCAATCGGTAGAGGCGGGATTCTTCTGGGTTGGACCTCGGGATAAGGATTTCGGCGGTGTGATCGCCGACCTCTGCGGGATGATCAGAATGGCGGGTCCAGGCAGCAGAACCCGGATCTGCGCCCACTAACACCGGGCTTTGCAATACGGTGTAGGATCGACCGGCTTTGGCGTCCCACCGCAGACGCACAGGACTCTCAGTAGAACTGGCCTCCGAGAAACTGCAGCGGAGTCGTAAGAAACTCAGCCGATCCCTGGGATCGGTGCCGGTGAGGAATTCATCGCGGTTCGAGTGACCGTCACCATCGGCGTCCAACAGTCGATCATCACTGGCCGGGTCGAGACCAAACCGGCGCTCCCAGGCGTCCGGCATCTGGTCCTGATCGACATTCATACCTCCGTCCGGGGCGGTACTCGTGAGGACCCACTCGGTATTGATGATCAGGGCTCCGCTGAAGTCATAGCCCCGCAACCGAACCGTGTTTTGACCCAGACGCAAAGTAGGGGTGGCCTGCCAGGTGGTGGAGTTGATCCAGCGCACGCGATTGGTGTTCTCAGGGCCTTCCACAATGAGTTCCTTGAGATCGATCCAGGCGTTGCCTTGCAGGACTCCGGTGGAGGTCGTGAACAGCGCCACGTTGGTGGATGGGTTGGTCACGCGGAACGGAATCGATGCTGGCAATTTGCTGCGAACGTAGGCGGAGCGCTGCTGAACATAGCCTCGGATGCCGCTGAAATTCTGACCGGCCAAGGCTCCGAAATGATCGATCCAAGGGCCCAGATACTGGAGGTTGTATGTCGTGGTG